>NZ_PJDK01000003.1:0-163921 GCF_002837615.1 Klebsiella sp. X1-16S-Nf21 | reverse complement strand
AGCGGCGTACCCCGAGGTTCTGGTAATACTCCCACGGCAGACCATAGAGAAAAGCCTCCGGGGCCAGGGTCTGGTGAAAGCTGGTATCAAAGACCGCCACCTGCATCACTTGCGGGAACAGCCGCTGCGCCGAGGCGATGCCGCTGAGACTGGCGTAGTTATGCAGCGGGGCCAGGGATGATACCTGGCGAATGTTATTGATAACCTCCTCGCTAATAATGACCGACTCGGTGAAGAGGTCGCCGCCGTGGGCAACGCGGTGGCCAATCAGGGCCACGCTGTCGATAAGGTCGCGTTGGGCTAATGCTCCGGCAATCGCCTGCAGGGCGCCTTCATAGCCGCGCTGCGCCAGCGCCACCGGCTCGCCGCCGTTGAGCGAGAGAAACGCCCGTTCCGCGTTGATGCCCTCGGCCACGCCGTTCAGCAGGCAGTCGCAGCTGGCGGCGTCCAGGACGGAAAATTTGATCGACGACGAGCCGCAGTTGATCACCAGTACTACCGGAAATTCAGTCATGTTGTACTCCGCGTGGCCTGAGCCGGATTAGAACAGTTTGTAAACGATATTGAGGATGGTCAGCAGACCAATGGCGGTCACAAAGAGGTTATCGAGACGGCCACGGTATTTCGCCAGCGAAGGCGCTTTACGAATGGCGTACATCGGCAGCAGGCACAGCAGCGAGGCGATAATCGGCGCGCCCATGGCCTCAATCAGGTCGAGGATATTGGGGTTGGCGTACGCCACCACCCAGGTCGAGCCCATGATGAACACCATGCTCAGGGTATTGAGCTTGCCGCTGGAGACCCGGGTTTTATCCCCTTTATAGCCGAAGCGCAGGATCAGACCGTTCAGCCCCTCGAGGGTGCCGAGATAGTGGCCGAAGAACGATTTGAAGATGGCCACCAGGGCGATGATCGACGCGCCATACTCCAGCAGGGTGGCGAACGTGGATTTGGTGCCCGACATCGAGGCAAAGTGGTTCGCCAGATAGGAGAGCACCGGGATATTCTGCGCCTTGGCGTCCGCCATGTTCTGCGGCGAGAGGGTAAACAGGCAGCTGAAGGCGAAGAACATCACCACCGCCACCATCAGCATGCTGGCCCGGGAGATGATCTGTGAGCATTTGCGTTCGGTATACTCCCGGCCAAACTGCGCTTCATACTCTTCGCGTTTGGAGACCACAAACGAGGAGACGATCGGCGAGAAGTTAAAGGAGAACACCATGATGGAGATGCCCAGCCATACCGTCACCAGAATGCCGTCGTGACCGGTTAAGGCGATATCGCTGAGGTTGACCTGCTCAATCACCGCGCTATTCCAGTAAGGGATCAGGGACAGGGAGATCACCACCAGGCTGGCGATAAACGGCCACACCAGATAGCTCATCACCTTGACCATCAGGTCTTTACCAAACCAGATGACAAACGCCATCAGCAGCAGCAGGAGCAGCGCCACCACCCCGCGGTTGAGGGCCGGCATCTGCAGCTGGTTCTCCCAGAAGGTCATAAAGGTATTGGTGATCGTGACGCCATAAATCCACAGCAGCGGGCAAATGGCGAAGAAGTACAGAAAGGTGATCACCACCCCGCCGGTTTTGCCAAAATGCTCTTCCACCGTTTCGGTGATATTGCCGGAGGGGTTAGCCCCCGACAGGCATAGCCGGGCCAGCGCCCGATGGCAATAAAAGGCGATGGGATAGGCCAGCACCAGCATCACCAGGATCGGGATCAGCCCGCCGAAGCCAGCGCGAATAGGGAAAAACAGCACCCCGGCGCCGATAGCGGTGCCAAACAGGCCCAGGGTCCAGGTGGTGTCAGATTTACGCCAGGACGAAAGGCTTGTCTGGCTGGATGCAATGCTCTCAGTCGTACTCATATCCTGTCCTCACTTATGTATTGAATTAAGCGTCAACAAAACCCGTAATTTGCGATACCCGCGAGAGATCGATATTGCCCCCGGAAATCAGGCTGACCGTTTTGCGGTTCTGGATATAGCTGTCTAGTTTGCCGCTTAATAACGCGGCGCAGGCCAACGCCCCGGCCCCTTCGGTGATCACTTTATTGCGCTGAATTAAGGCGACCATGCTCTGGCGAATGTCGTCCTCACTGACCAGGACGATGTCATCCACCAGCTGGCGGGCGATTTCATAAGTCAGTTTCCCTGGCCGGGCGACATCGCAACCATCGGCTAAGGTGCCGGCGTGGCGATGGCTGGTGATCTCCCCGGCGTACCAGGAGGCGGCCATCCCGTGAACATTTTCTGACTGCACGCCAATAATGCGGATCGTCGGGTTAATGGATTTAATCGCAATCGCGATGCCGGCAATTAATCCCCCGCCGCCAATCGGCACGATGACATTATCCACGTCATACAGATCTTCTAATATTTCGAGACCAATCGTTCCCTGCCCGGCAATAACCTGCGGGTCGTCATAGGGGGGAATAAAAATACGGCCCTCAAGTTCAACAATATCGCTGGCTTTGGCGAGGGTATCGTTAAAGTTATCGCCATGCAGGACTACCTCTGCCGAATAATCGCAGGTGGCGGCGACTTTCGATTTCGGCGCCCCTTTCGGCATCACCACTTTCCCGTCAATGCCGAGCATGGCGCAGGAGAGCGAGACCCCCTGCGCATGGTTGCCCGCCGAACAGGCCACCACCCCTTTGCGTTTTTCCGCCGCGGTTAAACCGCAGAGCTTATTAAACGCGCCGCGAATTTTAAATGAGCCCGTGCGCTGCATATTTTCGAATTTAAGGAATATTTCCCCCTGGCAGCGTTCGCTAAAATAATTCGAGCGCGGCATGCCCGTTTTATATATTTTTCCCGCCAGGCGTTGCTTCGCCTCGAGAATATCGTCAATGGATACCGGAAGATCGTAGGTAATATGCATGATGGCCTCTGTATCTTAATATAAAGTCAATGACCGGGCGTCATCCTGCTGATAACAGCGAGGACGAGTGTTGGGTTATTTAATCAATATCAGTCAGGCAATTTCTATTGGCTGCCAGTGGCGGTTTCCCTGCCCCGATGAATACTGTTTCGCCATCTCCACCAGCGACGCCGCCGCGGTTTTCAGCCGGTAATTTTTCGACCACACCGCCGCATAGCGCGCCACCGGCAAGGCCTCTTTAATGGGGATGGTGACAAACTGGCTCGAGCCGAACGGCGTGGTCATGTCGCAGGGAATGACCGTCAGAAAATCGGCATTGAGCACCAGGTTATAGATCGTCACCACCGAATCGGTATTGACGATATTTTCGCGGCGGATGCCGCTGCGCTGCAGGGTGGTCAGCAGTTCGCTGTAGTAACCCATATTGGTCTCCGGCAGCACCCACTGCTCGTGCTGGAGCGAGGCCAGGCGGACGGTGCCGTTGCCGATCCGCGCCCGGTTCGCCACCAACACAAACTCAGACTCAAACAGCGGCTCGACGTGCAGGTCCTGCAGCTTCATCTCATCGCTCAGCGTCCCGATGGCGAAGTCGAGGCGGCCGTCGCGGATCGCCGGCAAAAAGGCGGAGAGCTGCGCCTCATACATTGAGACCCGCGCCTTGGGGAAGGTCATTTTGAACTGATGCACCATCTCCGACATAAAGGTAAACCCCACCAGCGAGGGGAAACCAAAGGAGACATCCACTACCGTGCTGTTGGTCAGGGCATTCATTTCATTGACCATATTTTTCATTTCACGGGTGATTGTCTCTGACCAGTTAAGAAATACCTGCCCGGCCTCGGTGAGCGAAACGCCGGTATTTCGCCGAACGATTAACTCGCTGCCAAAATAGCTTTCCATGTCGCCAATGATTTTACTGACCGCCGGCTGAGTGAGTCCTAACGCTTTTGCTCCAGCCCCGATTGACCCGCTGCGGATCACTTCCTGGAAAACCACCAGATGCTGAGTTTTAGGCAGAGAAAAAGTATTCATCACGTCTCACTTTCATTCCTTTGTTGACGGCGGAAAGTGTAACAAATCGCGATCACCGGGTTATGTGAGAGCTCTCACAAAGGCTCCGCCGCGGCGGATGAGCAGGCGTCACAAGTCAGAATAAATAAATTAAAATCAATACATTACAAGCAACATGAACGCTATTTGCACGTCTTTTGCCGTGGCCGAATGCGGGGATAAAAATAATTGATGGCAATAACATCGACGGCAAAATGGCGATAAAAAATACGCCTTTTGCACGCTATTTGACCAACATTGCCAGGGTGAGAAGAAAGCCGAAAATTAAATTAATGCTATAAAGAATAAAAAGCAGACGTAATCAACGCCCTTATTTAGCGACAAGTCGGTTTGGCATCACATTTTATCTGCAGCGAGCGGGAAAAGGGCACAGGCAATATTTACATCAAAGAAACATTATATTCACAATCTGGTTTTTCTTGTGCGGCGGACGGTGCGGCTTTTTCCGCCATATCGCAGGCGGTCATACTTTGATTAAAATCAACCCTGGTAATTTATCTTTTACGGTGGCCGCTTGAGAGTCATTTGTGTTGCCGATCACAAATCCATAAAACAACTTCCCGGCCTCTCTTCCATAGCAACTGATTAACCAGCTTTTCACTATGCAAATGCAAATAACGTATTTGCCCTCCCCGCAGGCGCTCTGTAGTTTGAGCCAGGATCCCGGCGCCACTTTATCCGGGTCAGGACTTTATTATTCAGAGTGTTGAATTCCGCCATGATTAAATTAACGCATCTTTTTAAAATCTATCCAGGCAGCGCCCAGCCGGCCATTCGCGACCTCAGTCTGGATATTGATCATGGCGAATTCTGCACCTTCGTCGGCCCGAGCGGCTGCGGAAAAACGACTATCCTGCGGATGATTAACCAGCTGGATATTCCCGACAGCGGCGACGTCTATATTCAGGGGGTCCGCCTCGCTGACGCTGATATTATCCAGATCCGCCGCCAGATCGGCTTCGTGATGCAAAGCGCTGCGCTCTTTCCCCATCGTACCGTGGCGCAAAATATCGCGACCGTGCCGCGGCTGGCGGGCTGGAGCAAAGCACGGATCCGCGCGCGGATTGACGAACTGGTGGCGCTGATGTCGCTCGATAGTCATCTGCTGCACCGCTATCCGCATCAGCTCTCCGGCGGCCAGCAGGGTCGCGTGGCCATCGCCCGCGCCATCGCCGCCGATCCGCCCATTTTACTGATGGATGAGCCTTTCGCCGCCATCGACCCGGTGGTCCGCGAACGCCTCCAGGATGAGCTCTTGCTCCTGCAGCAGCGGCTGCAGAAAACCATTGTATTAGTGACCCACGATATCAATGAAGCGATCCGTCTCGGCGATAAAATCGCCATTTTCCAGGAAGGCGGCGTGCTGGCGCAGTTTGATACACCCGACCGTATTCTGGCCCACCCGGCGAGCGAGTTCGTGCGCCGCTTTATCGGCCCGGAGCCCAATCTGAAGCGGCTGGGCATGATACAGGTCGGCCAGCTGCCGCGTCACGATGTCCCCCTGCTCGACGAAGCGCTGACACCGATCGCCAGTACCCATCCACCGCTGGCCAGCCCGCTGCGTCTGGTGCTTGACCGCCAGCGACGCCCGCTGCACTGGTTCGATCCGCAGCGGGGCCTCACCCTGCCGGTGGAGCGCCCACTCGCCAGCAGCCACAGCCTGCGTTTTGCCTACAGCGCGCTGCTCGACGTGGCGACCGGCGTGCTGGTGCATGTGGATGACGAAGGCCAATACCAGGGGGCGGTATCCCACACCCTGCTGCAGCAGGTGCTCGACGGCGCGGTGGGGGTGCGATCTCATGATTGACTGGAGCTGGGTTATCGATAACCACGCGATGATCGGCGATCTGCTCTGGCAGCATGCGCGGATGGTCCTGCTGGCCCTGCTGTTCGGCTCCCTGCTCACCGGCGGCCTGTTAGCGGTGACCTTACGCTGGCCCGCGACGGCGCAGCCGCTCATCACCCTGTGCGGTGTGCTCTTTACCATTCCCTCGCTGGCGCTGTTTATTTTATTGCTGCCGTTTACCGGGCTGTCGCTGACCACCTCGCTGATTGGCCTGACGCTGTACTCCCTGCTGATCCTGCTGCGCAACGTGCTGGCTGGCATGGAGAAGCTGCCGCAGGCGGCGCTGGAGTCCGCGCGGGCGCTCGGCTACACCCGCGGGTTCCGCTTCTTCGATATCGAGCTGTGGCTGCTACTGCCCTCTCTGTTTGCCGGGCTGCGCATTGCCTCGGTGACGCTGGTCGGCCTGGTCACCGTCACTGCGCTGATCGGCCAGGGCGGGCTGGGGCAGCTACTGCTGGCGGGTTTTAATCAGGACTTTCTGACGCCGATAGTCGTTAGCCTGGTCCTGAGCCTGCTCCTGTCGCTGGTCTTTGACGGGCTGATTGCCCGTCTCGGCGACTGGCTAGCGCCGTGGACGGAATGATGACCCTGCTTCTTGCTACTTTTCACTGGCTAACCCAGCCGGAGCACTGGCTGGGTGACGAGGGCATCTTGCTGCGCCTGGGCCAACACCTTTATTACGTGCTGGTCAGTATGGCCGTGGCCTGCGCCATTGCCCTGCCGCTCGGCATCGCGCTGGGCTACTGGCGCAAAGGCGCCTTCGTGGTGATTAACCTGTTTAATCTTGGCCGCGCCATCCCTTCGTTAGGGCTGATTTTATTATGCATCATCGTTTTTGGCTTTAACGATATCCCGGTGCTGGCGGCGCTTATTGCGCTCTCGATCCCGCCCATCCTCACTAACACCTGGGTGGGGATTTATCACGCCGATCGCCCGCTGTGCGATGCGGCCATCGCGCTGGGCATGACCCCCTGGCAAAGCCTGTGGCAGGTGCGGATCCCCCTGGCGGCGCCGCTGATCCTCGCCGGTGTGCGCACGGCGCTGGTTCAGCTTATCGCCACGGCGGTGGTCGCGGCCTATGCCGGTCTGGGCGGGCTGGGACGTTTTCTGATCGACGGCCTCGGGCAGCGGGATATCCCGCAGGTGATCGGCGGCTCGCTGGTGGTTTCCCTGCTGGCGATAGGCGGTGAACTGCTTTTCGCCCGCTGCGCCGGCCGCCTGGTTCATCGCCGTATTGCCGCGCCTTATTAGCGTGAAACTGACATGACCCCAGCGCCTGGGGCTGATTAACCTGAAAATAAAAGAGGTATTATGAAGCAATTATTTGGCAAGGCCGTCACCGCCCGTCGATTTCGTCTCTCGCTGCTGGCCGCCGGGCTCTTCAGCCTGAGCGTTAGCACCTTTGCCGCCAGCGTCACGGTGGGCGGGGCCAATTTTACCGAAAGCTCCATTCTCGCCAACATTTACGCCAGCGCGTTAAAGAAAAATCATATCGAGGCCAACACCCGTCTCAACCTTGGCAACCGGGAAATTATTATTCCGGCGCTGCAGAGCGGTGAGATCGATATCGTTCCGGAATATCTTGGCGCCCTGCTCAATTTCTATAACGGCAAGACCGAGGCCACCAGCCAGCAGGCCGTTAGCGCTGAGCTGGCCCAGGCCCTGCCCGCCGATTTCACCCTGTTGAACCCGGCCCCGGCCACCTCGATCACCGCCTGGGCGGTACGTGCCGAGACCGCGGAGAAATACCATCTGCGCACCCTCTCCGACCTGAAGCCCGTCGCCCCGCAGTTGGTGATCGGCGGACCACCGGAGCTGGCGGTACGCGCCCTGGGCCTGCCGGGGCTGAAGCGCGTCTATGGACTTGAGTTCAAAGCGGTGAAATCGCTGGACATGGGCGGGCCGCTGACCCGGCTGGCGCTCAATTCGGGCAAAATCGACGTCGCGACGGTCGTCTCCACCCAGGGCAACCTGGCGAAGGAGAAATGGGTGGTCCTCGAGGATGATAAACATGAACAACCGAGTCAGAACGTGGTGCCGCTGGTGCGCAAAGCCAGTCTGACGCCGGAGATCAGCGCCGTGCTCAATGAGGTTTCCGGCAAGCTGGACAATGCCACGCTGATTGCCCTCAACCAGCAGGTGGATCTCCAGCATAAAGATCCGGCAGCCGTCGCCGAGCAATGGGTTAATGCCAACCTCACCCAACACTGACCGTCACCCCGCCACGGATGGCGTTCAGCCGCGAGTCCACGCTATGTCTACCCGACACATGATCCTGAACCTGTTCTTTTATAACCCGCAGGGGGATTACCGTTTCTCCTGGCGTCACCCTGACGCACCAGAAGCGGAAATATTTACCCTCAACTATTACGCCAGTCTGGCGCGCAAGGCCGAAACGGCGACCCTCGACGCTATCTTTGTCGCCGACCATATCGCGGTGTGGGATACGGTGCCCAGCGGCCTGACCCACTATGCCAACGCCCGGCTTGAACCCCTGACGCTGCTCTCCGCCCTCGCCGCGGTGACGGAGCATATCGGTCTGATGGCCACCGCGTCGACCTCCTATAACGAACCCTATAACCTGGCGCGCTACTTTGCCTCGCTGGATTTCCTCAGCAATGGCCGGGCCAGCTGGAATGTGGTGACGTCGTGGCTGGAAGAAGAGGCGGCAAACTTCGGTCTGGATCAGCTTCCCCGCCACGGCACCCGCTACCAGCGGGCCAGTGAATTCATCGACGTGGTCACTCGCCTGTGGGATTCCTGGGAAGATGGCGCGGCGATCTTCGATAAAGCGCACGGAGTATTCGCCGATGCCGGCAAGGTGCATCACCTCGACTATCAGGGCGAGTACTTTCGCGTGCGCGGCCCGCTCAACGTCCCTCGCCCGCCGCAGGGCCATCCGCTGCTGGTGCAGGCCGGCTCTTCAGAGGCGGGAAAAGCGCTGGCCGCCGCCTGGTCTGATATGCACTTCGTGTTTATTCACTCGATCGCCGAAGGGCTGGCCTATCGCGAAGAGATGAACCAGCGGCTGCGCCAGCACGGGCGCGATCCGGCCCATTTCAAAATTATCGCCGGGGTCCTGCCGGTGGTGGTGAACTCCAGCGAGGAAAAGGCGGCCCGCCAGCAGCTTAACGAGCAGCTGATGAGCGACCAGATGGCTATCGACCTGCTCTCCTCTTATCTTCGGATGGATCTCAGCACCCTGCCACGGGACCAACCCCTGCCGCCGCTCCCCGATGAAGAGAGCTTTGATGGCATCCGCACGGCGCTGAAGCTTATCCGCCAGTACGATCCGCGGCTCACCCTGCTGGAGTTGGGGAAATTGTTATTACAGAGTTCCGATAGCTGGCTGCTGCTGGGCAGCGCCGAGGAGATTGCCGCCGCCTTAACGGAGACCTGGCAGGCGGGCGCCGCCGATGGGTTCAACCTGATGTTCCCGCTGCTGCCGGGAGACTTTGACCGCTTTGTTGACCAGGTGGTGCCGATTCTGCAGCGTAACGGCGTCATGCGCGATCGCTACCCGCCCGGCACCCTGCGTGAAAAGCTTGGTCTGCCCGCGGTGGAAAACCGCTTCACCGCGCCGTAGCCCGACGTGGCCCGCCCCGGCACAGACCGCTGGCCGGGGCATTTTACCTATAGCTGGCTGACTCCCAGCGCCGCGGCCTCATCCCGCCACGCCAGCAGCGGCGCATAGGCCTCCCGCGGCATATCGCTATAGCCGCAGATCAGCAAGGCATCGCACAGGGGACGATAGCGCGCATCGCTCACTAACTGCTGGAGCGCCTCGCGCAGGCTATTCAGCGTCGCCGCCGGAGTGGCGCCGGCGGTGATCAGCGGCAGCCCTGGCGCGGCCGGGCTCCAGCCGATCGCCACCAGGCCTGCCAGGGCCTGCGGCTGATGGCGCTGCAGCAGCGCGTAGGTCACGCAGTCGATGGCGGCGATATCGGCGTTTTCCTGCTGCAGCTCGCGCAGCGACTGCCGATGGCTGCCGCTGAACACCACCGCCGAAAAAAATCGCCCCTCCCGGGAGAGCGGCGCGACCATTTTACGCAGCACGTTGTAGCCGGACTGCGAGTGCTCGGCATTGCACGCGGCCCGACAGCCAAAAAAGTCCCCCAGCATCCGATGACTATCCGCTTCGCGGGCCACCAACAGGCTGCGGTAGCGGCGCCCTTCACAACCGGGCGCGGCGTAGTGGAAACAGCCCACCGTCTGCACCTCCGGCAGCTGGGTCACCAGCGGGTAGCCGCAGGTCTGGCTCAGCAACAGCGTCGGCTGGCGCCAGTGGTCCAGCAGATCCTCGGGGTCAGCCGTCGGAGGATCTCCCGTCACGGTCACGCCGCGTTCGGCCAGCAGCGACTGCACCGCCTGCCACAGGGCCTGGGTCTGTTGACGGTGGATGGCATACATCGGAAAGGTCATGCGTTCAGCCATGTTCTCCTCCCGCTTGCGCCTGCTCGCCAAAGCCCGGATGGGCGTTCACCGCCACCGCCCGGCGGCCAAAATGGCGTCGCCACTCGCCGTACCCACGCACCAGGAACCCCTGATTACGCTGCAGATAAGCCGTCTGGCGATGCAGATACAGCTGACGTAAAGCGTACCAGGGGACCCCTGGCAGGTCATGATGCACCGCATGGTAGTTGAGATTGAGGAACAGCACCCGCCAGGGGAGCCCGGCCTCGTTGATCACCGAGCGGGCCAGCGGGTCATCCGCGGCGCGGTGTTCGAGAAAAGAGCGCACTTTGGTCAGGGCCAGCGCCGGGTAGCTCACCGCCAGCACAAACCACAGTGGGGAAAAACCCTGCGCCGCCATCCAGGTCAGCAGGCCCGTCAGCAGCAACAGATGCAGACTCCACATGGCGATAGCGCGGCGGTCACCCTCGCGGAAAGCCCGCAGCGCGCGGTTCAGGGTGTGAATAATATCCATCAGCGGCGCCAGCAGCAGACGCCCCCAGAAGGTGTTGCGCAGGTGGATAAGACGGCGCTGCCAGGCTGAGAAGCGCTGCCAGCTTTCCGCCGTCACATAGTACGATTCGGGGTCGTCCTCGGGGTGCGTCAGCAGATGGTTGCGATGGTGCGCCAGGTGGCTGTCGCGGTAGATGCCATAGGGATACCAGACCGCCAGCGGCAGCGTCCCCAACAGCTGGTTAAACCATGCCAGCCGGGTGGGATGCCCATGGATAAGCTCGTGCTGTAAGGACATATACCAGGTGGTAAACCAGATCAGCAGCAGCGTGGCCGGCATCAAACCCAGCGTCTGCCAGCCCGCCACGCAGGCAAACCAGCCGCCGTAAACCGTCACAATCAGCAGCCATGTCGGCAGCTCGCTGCGCCACAGCCAGCTGCACGCCAGCTGGCGGATCAGGATGCGCTGTTGATCATCCACATAGACAGCCGTCTTCTTTTCCATCACTTCCGATACCTTGCCGTGTTGCCTCATTCCCTCCGAAGATGTGAGATAACACGTTAAATAACAAAGTATTTAATTTACTTAGCTTTGCCAAAAAGCGCGTTTGTATTCACCGCTTTCATCAACACCTGAAACTGCGGATTAAATTCATCAAAGATTGGCAGCGCAGCGGCGCCCAGCGCGGCGGTATCGGTGCCGGTCATCCCCATTTTGACACGCTGCGCCGGCAGGTAACGCCCGCGCACAGACTGATACAGCGGCGGCAGCCGCGCCAGCACTTTCTCCAGCAAGGGGGCGGGCATCATACCGCCCACCACCACCGTCTCGGCATCGAAGACGCACTCCAGCAAATTGATCGCCTGACGCAACGGCGCCAGGATGCTGGTGATCCACTGGTCGAAAAGCGCAGCGTCCACCGACAGCAGATCTTCCGGCAGCGCGCGATAGGGGTCGAGGCCGCAAAACTCATAGGCCGCCTGCAGCGAAACATAGCGCTCAAGGCATCCCTCATTCCCGCAATAGCAAGGGCGACCGTTCGGCGCGACCACAATATGCCCGACCTCACCGGCGTTATGGGCATGGCCGGTATACACATGACCATCGGTAAAAATACCGGCGCCCAGACCGGTGCCAATATAGAGATAGACAAAAGAGTTGAGCTGCCGCGCCACGCCGTGAAAGCGTTCGCCAATGGCGGCCACCGTGGCGTCGTTTTCGAGAGTCACCGGCAGGCCGCTGAGTCGCCCGAGCTCCGCCGCTACATCGACCCCTTCCCAGCCGTTGAGCGTCGTGGGCCCCGTCGACGAGATCCCTTCCACGCCAAAGGGCCCCGGCATCACGACCCCCATCCCCAGCACCCGCGACCAGTCCAGCGTCGGCAGCGCACGGATCTCATTCAGCACCTCAGCGAGGCGGGCAAAGGTCGCACCAGGCTGGGGCTTTTGCACCAGAATGAGTCGGCGAAAATGGACCTCGCCGGCCAGATCCACCAGCACCACAATCAGCGTCTGATGATCAAGATGGATGCCAATTGACCAGGCGCTGGCGGGATTGAGGCTCACCGGCACCGCTGGCTGTCCACGGCCGCTGGCGCGCCGCGGTTGGTGGCTGGTCAGGAGATCCATCTGCTCCAGCTCCGCCACAATATTCGACACGGTCTGCGGGGTCAGCGCGGTCAGCCGCGCCAGCTCGGCGCGGGTCAGCTCGCCATGTAAACGCACCGCCTCAATGATCACCCGGCGGTTATGCACCCGGGCATGTTCAAGGTTTGTACCTGATGTTTTCATCGTTTCCCTTCCAGGCTGGACTGGTGAAATTTTAGCCGGCATCACAGATCTGACAACGACCCGCGCAGGCGGGTCTTCGCGATGGCATACCCTTTGCTACGCTTAGTGCTGGGGCCCCTCGGGAGATGTCGCCGATATTGTCGCCCTGATTAAATCAATCAAATTGATTTAATAAATCATAACCCCTTTCAGTACAGCACAGCGGAGAGCAAAGATGAAATACCACAGCGCACTACGGGTCAACGCCTGTCTGCTGGCGATGCTCGTTATCAGCGGGAGCGTCAGCGCAGCGACCCAGATTAATGCCCTGTTCATGACCCAGGCGGCCTATAGCGAAAACGACATTCGCGCGATGACCAGTGACTTCGAAAAGCAACACCCTGACGTGAAGGTCAATCTCGAATTCGTCCCCTATGAAGCGCTGCACGACAAGATCGTCGCCGCCCGCGGCGCAGGGGGTAACGGCTACGACGTGGTGCTGTTCGACGCGATCTGGCCGGCGGAGTTTAGCCGCTTCGATCTGCTGCAGGATGTCTCCTCACGGATTGCCGCCGACGAGCGCGAGAAGATTTTCCCCGGGGCGATGAATACCGTGGTGTATCAAGGCAAAACCCTCGGCATGCCGTGGATCCTCGACACCAAATATCTGTATTACAACAAAGCCATGCTGGACAAAGCGGGGATCAAAACGCCGCCTGCCAGCTGGCAGCAGGTAATGGACGACGCCAAAGTGCTTAAGGACAAAGGGATTGTTAAATATCCTCTGGTCTGGAGCTGGTCGCAAGCGGAAGCGCTGGTCTGCGATTACACCACCCTCGTCTCCGGCTTCGGCGGGAGCTTCTACCAGAACGGCAAGCTCGATTTTTCGACGCCCGCCTCGCTGAAAGCGGTCACGCTGATGAAAACCTCGCTCGATCAGGGGCTGAGCAACCCGGCATCACGTGAATATCTTGAGGAGGATGTGCGTAAGGCTTTCTCCAATGGCGACGCCGCCTTTGCGCTCAACTGGACCTATATGTACAACATGGCCAACGATCCGAAACAGAGTAAAGTCGCAGGTGATGTTGGCATTGTCCCCGCCCCAGGCGATACCCCGGATAAACCCGGCGCCGTCAACGGTTCTATGGGGCTGGGCATCGCCAAAGCCAGTCAGCATCCGGAAGAGGCCTGGCAGTATATTCACTATCTGACCTCCCAGCCGGTACAGGACAAGTATGCCAAACTGAGCTTGCCGGTGTGGAAAGCCTCGTACCAGGATCCTGCCGTTGCCAAAGGCCAGGAGAGCCTGATCGCCGCCGCCGACAAGTCGTTGAACGTGATGCTCTCTCGTCCCGAAACGGCAGATTACTCGCGCCTGTCAAACACCCTGCAACAGCAGCTTCAGTCGGTACTGCAGGGTAAAGCCACGCCCGACGTCGCCCTCAAGGCGGTCGACACCAGCGCGGCCCGTCTGCGTTAAGGAGGCATGATGCTGAGTCTGCAACGACGCGAGCATCGTCAGGCATGGGTGCTGTTAGCGCCCATGCTTATCGCGATGTTTATCCTCACCGCATGGCCGCTGGCGCGCACGCTGTGGCTGAGTTTTACCGATACCGCGCTGGCGGGAAGCGGCGAGGCGACCCACTACGTCTGGCTGGATAATTATCTTTATGCCCTGACCGACCCGGACTTTCGTGCGGCCTTCGCGCGAACGCTCTATTTCACCGTGGTCTCGGTGGCGATTGAGGGGGCGATCGGCGTACTGGTGGCGCTGTTGTTGAATCAGCGTTTTGTCGGGCGAAATGTCCTGCGGGTGCTGGTGATCCTGCCGTGGGCGTTGCCAACTATCGTCAACGCCATGATGTGGCGGCTTAACTTTAATCCCGACTACGGCAGCGTTAATGCTCTGCTCAGCCAGCTGGGGCTGATTGACAGCTATCGCAGCTGGCTGGGCTCGCCGGATTCTGCGCTGCACGCGGTGATGCTGGCGGATATCTGGAAAAACTACCCGCTGGTCACTCTGCTGGTGCTGGCCGCGCTGCAGTCCGTCCCCGACGATCTGTACGAGGCGGCGCGGCTCGACGGCGCCTCCGCCTGGCGGCGTTTTCGCGCCATTACCTTTCCGGCCATTGTGGGCCCTCTTGGCGTCGCGCTGGTGCTACGCACCATCGATGCCTTCAAAGTGTTCGACATTATCTATGTTATGACCCGCGGCGGCCCGCTGGACAGCACCAAAACGCTGAGCTTTTTTGTCTATCAGGAGTCATTCAGCTATCTGCGCGCCGGCAGCGGCGCGGCCTACGCCATGCTGATGAGCCTGATGTGCGCCGTACTGATCGCCCTGTATCTGTTTTTGCTGCTGCGTCAGCGGCGCCGGAGTGTTGATGATGAAGCGTAAAGGGTACATCGTACTGCGTTACCTGGCGGCGCTGGCGGTGGCGATCTCGATCCTCGCCCCGATGCTGTGGCTGTTTTTGATGAGCGTCAGCACCACCGCGGACCTCACCCGCGTCCCGCTGGAGTGGCTCCCGCGGCAGTGGGACTTCAGCCGCTATGGCCATCTGCTGTCGCTGGCCCCTGGCGAACCCGGGGCGCTGTTTCTTCCCGCGCTGGGCAACAGCCTGCTGGTGGCCGCCGGGGCGACGCTGGTGTCGTTGTTGCTGGCGATCCCCGCCGCCTTCAGCTTTTCGCGTTATCCCGGCCGCGACGGCTGGCTGTACGCCGGCCTCGGCATCTATATGGTGCCGCCCGTGGCCTTTGTGCTGCCGCTCTATTTTATTCTTGAACACTTTGGCCTGCTCAACACCCGCAGCGGGCTGGTGCTGGTCTACTGCTCGCTGATCGTGCCGTTTCTGACGTGGATGGTCAAAAACCAGTTCGATACCCTGCCGCAGGATATCGAGCAGGCGGCCCGGCTTGACGGTCTGCGCATCTGGCAGGTCCTGCTGCGCATTACTCTACCGCTGGCGAAACCGATGCTTGGCGCCGCCGCGCTGTTCGGCTGGCTGCTGGCGTGGGACGAGTTTTTCTATGCGCTACTGTTCACCAGCAACCTCGCCGCCCAAACGCTGCCGGTGACCATCGCCGGCTTCACCGCCGGCCGCGCCACCGATGACGGGCTGGTGGCGGCGGTCGGCATACTGGCTTCAGTCCCTCCGCTGTTGATTGCTATCTGGCTGCAAAAAACGCTGGTCAGCGGCCTCACTAACGGGGGAAGTAAAGGATAACTATGGATAACACCAGGACACCTGTGCTCTATATCGTGGGCAATTACAATATTGATTTAGTGATGGGAACCCTGACCCACTGGCCTGCCCAGGGGACTGAGATGATGCTCGAGCACAGCGCTCTGCGGCCCGGCGGCTCTGCCGGCAACTGCGCGCTGGCCGCCGCCGCCATGCAGCTTCCGCACTGCACAGTCGGCTGTCAGGGCGACGACGCGTTTACTCCGTGGCTGGCGGCACAGTTTCCCGGCGGCAGCGCACGCTGGCCGCAGTATCCCTGTGAAACTTCGCTGACGGTGGCGATCACCCATCCCAACAAAGAGCGCTCCTTCCTCAGCAACCACGGACATATTACCCGCCTGACCGCCGGGGATGTGTTGAGCCAGCTGCCGGCCGCCGCTGGCGAGGGCGATATCGTGTTGCTCTGCGGTACCTTTCTCTGTACCGGGCTGCTATCCGACTATCCGCAGCTGCTCGCCACGCTCCGCCAGCGCGGTTTTACCCTTGCCGTCGATACCGGCTGGCCGCCTCAGGGCTGGAGCGACCCGCTGCGTCATGAGGTCGACCGCTGGCTGGGCGACTGCGACTGGCTGTTGCTCAACGACGTTGAAACCCTGCAGCTGGCCGGCCACCCGACCCTCGCCGAAGCCGCCGCAGCCCTGGCGGCACGGCTCAGCGGCCGCGGCGGGTGCGTGGTAAAGCGCGGCGCCGACGGCGCGGACTGCTGGACGACCGACGGCCATCACCATGCGCCGACCCGGCCAGTCACCGTGATCGATACCATCGGCGCTGGCGACAGCTTTAACGCAGGATTCCTTGCCGCGCTGCTGAGCGGTAAACCTGCGGCAGCCGCGCTGCGCTGGGGAAATACCGTCGCCGCGCAGGCGATCGGCACCTCCCCGCGCCGCTATCCCGACTGGCATACCCTGCAACATCACCTTGAGGAGGCCACCGATGGCCAGTGTTGAACTGATCGATGTCGCCAAGCGCTACGGCAAACAGACGGTGCTCCAGCCGCTGGACCTCACCATCCCCGACGGCAGCTTTACCGTACTGGTGGGCCCTTCCGGCTGCGGCAAGTCGACCCTGCTGCGCCTGCTGGCCGGTCTCGAAACGCTTTCCGGCGGCACCATTCTGATGAACAAGCGGCCGGTCAACGATCTGGATCCGGCCGACCGCGATGTGGCGATGGTCTTTCAGAGCTACGCGCTCTACCCCCACCTGACGGTGGCGGAAAATCTCGCCTTTCATATGCAGGTCAAAAAGGTGGATAAGCAGTTACAGAAAAGCAAAGTGCAGCAGGTCGCCAGCCTGCTGGGGATTGATAAACTGCTGGCTCGCTATCCGCGAGCGCTCTCCGGCGGCCAGCGCCAGCGGGTGGCGATGGGCCGGGCCATGGTCAGAAACCCCCAGGTTTTCCTGTTCGATGAGCCGCTGTCGAACCTTGACGCCCAGCTGCGGATGGAGCTGCGCGCGGAGATCAAATCCCTTCACCAGCGCATCAATACCACCATGATCTATGTCACCCATGACCAGGTGGAGGCGATGACTCTGGCCGATCAGATTGTGGTGATGCGCGACGGGCAGATCGTCCAGCAGGGGGCGCCGCTGGCCATTTACGACCAGCCCTGCAATACCTTCGTCGCCCGCTTTATCGGCTCCCCGCCGATGAATCTCCTGCCCGGCCAGCGCGCCGTGCGCGACGGCCAGCCCGGCGTCGCCTGCGGCGCGCTGTGGTTTCCGCTGGCCGAACGCTGGCATCAGGCCGTGGCGCAGCAGGGCGATGCCCCGCTGATTGTCGGTCTGCGCCCGCAGGATATTCTGCCGGATGCGCATGGCGCGCCGGCAACGGTAAACATCATGGAGGTGACGGGGGAATCCACCCTGCTGCATCTCGACTGGCAGGGTTTTCCGGTGCATGTGCAGGTTGCCGGCAGGGTGGCGGTCGCGGAGCAGCAGACGCTGGGGCTGACTCTCCGCCGCGAAAACCTGCATCTGTTTGATGCCGCCAGCGGCGAGCGGCTGGCGGAGACGCGCTAAGGGCGAAGGGAGCCGGTCATCATCCGTGTGGCCGGGCTCCGGGCGAGCTCGTGTTCCAGGGCTACTCCTCTTCCCGCTCCGCTGGGGTCCAGGTCGGCAGCGTCTGGAAGGTGTGCAACAGCCCTTCGGACCACGCCTTGCGGATGCGGTTGAAGTAGGGATCGCTGTCGGTGATGCGATGCTGCCCGGCACTGCTCAGGCTGCCGCTGCGGTAGAGCAGCGTATCCAGCGGCAGGCCGACGGACAGATTACTGCGCAGCGTCGAGTCAATGGAGATCAACGCGCAGCACATCGCCTGCTCCAGCGGCGTATCGATGGTCAGCACCCGATCGATGATCGGCTTGCCGTACTTGCTTTCGCCGATCTGGAAATAAGGTGTGTCGCGGGTGGCTTCAATAAAGTTGCCCTCCGGATAAATATGGAACAGACGATGGGTTTCGCCGGCGATCTGGCCGCCAAGCAGCAGGTTGCAGTTGAAGTTGGTGTTACTGCAGTTCTGCTGGTTGCTGCTGTCGCGCTGGATCACCTCCAGCAGCGTTTTACCGATCAGCATCGCGGCGTCGTAGAGGGAGGTGACCTGCATCAGATTCGGCTCCTGCTGGGTACGGATGCGCGCGCTGAGCAGGCTTATCACGCTCTGGGTGGTGGCCAGGTTGCCAGCGGATTGCAGCACCAGTACCCGTTCCCCCTCCTGATGGAAAACGTGCAGCTTTTTAAAAGTGGCAATATGGTCGACGCCCGCGTTGGTGCGGGAGTCGGAAGCAAACACCAGTCCATCCGCCAGGCACATGGCCACACAGTAGGTCATTGCGGTTTTTCCCGTATTATTGCTGCTGCGCCTGCTGGCTGTGTTCGCGCACTTCAGCGTTGGTTAACATAATCTCCCCGCCGCCGCCCAGCCGGGTGCCCCGTACCGGGCAGGCGTCGAGATAATCCAGCCCGGTCGCCAGCCGCAAATGCTGATTCAGGCGACGGGTATTATTGGTGATATCAAACGACAGCCAGCGGCCGTCGAGCCAGACTTCCGCCCAGGCGTGCATCGCCACATGCTGAGCGTTATCGCTGTAAACATAGCCGCTGACGTAGCGCGCCGGGATCTCCAGCGCGCGGCAGCAGGCCAGAAAAACATGGGTATGATCCTGGCACACCCCCTTCGCGCGGGCGAAGGCGTCGGCGGCGGAGTCCTGCACCTGGGTCGCGCCGGGGGAGTATGGCATTCTTAACAGCAGATCCGCCATCAGTTGATTCAGACTTTCTTCCACCGCATCGGGACGATAGAGGCGCTGGGCAAACTCACGGATCGCCGTATCGGCGCGGGTTAACGGCGTACAGCGCAGAAAAACCAGCGGCGACAGCAGCTCGGCCTCTTCATCACGCGTCTCTTCCCCTTCGTCGGCGATATCGACAATCCCGCTGGCGCGGATAGTGATTTCCTTGTGCGGGTTATCCAGCGTCAGCACATGCAGCACATTGCCCCAGCCGTCGGTAGTGGTCACCGCCGCCCCGTCCGGCAGGGTCAGCGTCCAGGCGGTGATGGTCTGCCGGCCGGTACTGCGCGGCGTCAGGCGCAGATACTGGGTGGAAAACTTCACTTCTTCATCGTAGCCATAGCGGGTGAGATGATCGATGACCAGTTTCATAAGGCCTCCAGATAGGTTTGTCTGATGCTGTCGGACAGCGCGTTAATTCTCGCCAGCAGGCCGTTAAGGGTGGTCTGCAGGTCCGCCTGCGCCAGGTCGTCGCGGGTGCTGAAGCGCAGGTCAACGTTGAGCTGATGGGCCAGGCGCAGCGGTTGATAGGAGCGATCGTTGGCGATCTTCTCCAGCTCGCCGACCAGATCGGCAATGCTGGCGCGCAGCGAACGCGGAATATCGTTACGCAGGATCAGCAGCTCCATCACCGTTTCGCGACTGACTGGCTGGCGATAGAGGCTGTTGTAGGCTTCGCGGGCGCTGACCGCATTGAGCAAGGTATCCAGTCGATAGTATTCCCGCACCGGATCCGGGTCGTTGGTCAGTTGTTGATCCTTAATCAGCAGCAGCTGGGTGGTGGCGAAGGCGCGCTCTATCAGCGTGCCGATGCCGATAAAGCTCAGCGCGTCGTTGCGCAGCAGCGTGCCAATCACCGCCCCGCGAAACAGATGCACCCGCTCTTTCACCCACTCGAAAAAGCCGTCGCTGCCGAGTTCGCCCAGCCCCTGCTGGCGCAGGGTTCGCAGCTCGATTCGGGTGGCGTTGATGCTCTCCCACACCTCGGCCGACAGACTGCCGCGCACCGCGTGCGCATTGTTCCACGCCATCTCCACGCAGCTGTAAATACTGCAGGGGTTGTTGCCATCGAGGGCAAAGAAGTTGAGCAGGTTGCTCATGGTAAAGCGGGCGTGGCGCGCCTGAAACAGCTCGTGGGTCATCGACAAATTCAGCGGCAGCGCCAGATCCCGCGACTGCTGGCTGTGCCGGGGGATCATCGATAATTTCCAGGTCACGTCCAGTACCCGGGCGTAGCTTTCCGCCCGCTCGAGATAGCGGGCCATCCAGAACAATTCACTCGCCGTACGACTTAGCATGATGCGTCATCCTCCATCACCCAGGTATCCTTGGTTCCGCCGCCCTGCGACGAATTGACCACCAGCGACCCTTCGGTCAGCGCCACGCGGGTCAGGCCGCCGGGCACCAGCCGCATCTCCTGCCCGGACAGCACGTAGGGCCGTAAATCGATATGTCGCGGCGACAGACCTTCATCAACGAAGGTGGGGCAGGTCGACAGCGCGAGGGTGTCCTGGGCGATATAGTTGGCCGGATTGGCCAGCAGGCGCTGGCGGAAGGCCTCTCGCTCCTCTTTAGTCGAACGCGGGCCAACCAGCATGCCGTAACCCCCGGCGCCATGGACCTCCTTGACCACCATCAGCTCAAGGTTACTCAGCACATAGCGCAGGTCCTCTGCTTTCCGGCACTGCCAGGTGGGGATATTGCTGAGGATCGGCTGTTCGCCGAGGTAAAAGCGGATCATCTCCGGAACGTACGGGTAGATTGATTTGTCGTCGGCGACGCCGGTGCCGATAGCGTTGGCCAGCACCACGCCGCCGGCGCGATAGACTGACAGCAGCCCCGGTACGCCGAGCATGGAATCGGCGCGGAAGGCCAGCGGGTCGAGCCAGGCGTCGTCGATGCGGCGATAAATCACATCCACTCGCCGCGGCCCCTCGGTGGTCCGCATATACACCGCGCCGTTCTTAATGAACAGGTCGGCGCTCTCCACCAGCTCGACCCCCATCTGCTGCGCCAGGAAGCTGTGCTCAAAGTAGGCGCTGTTGAAGCGCCCCGGGGTCATCACCACGACGCAAGGGTCATCCACCAGCGAGCTTTCGCGCAGGGTCTGCAGGAGGTAGCTCGGGTAACGCTCCACTGGCGCAATGTGATGCTGCTCGAACATCTCCGGATAGAGGCGCATCATCATCTTACGGTTTTCGAGCATGTAGGAGACGCCGGACGGCGTACGCAGGTTATCCTCCAGCACGTAGTATTGACCGTCGTTATTGCGCACCATATCGACGCCGGTGATATGGGCATAGGTGTTGTTTGGCAGGTTGATGCCCTGCATGCATGGCTGATACTGCTCGTTGGCCAGCACCTGCTCGGCCGGGATCAGCCCCGCGCGCAGAATATTCTGCTCATGATAGATGTCATAGAGGAAGGCGTTGAGCGCTTTCACCCGCTGGCGAATGCCGCGGTCAATGCGCTGCCACTCCCCGGCGGGTATGATCCGCGGCACGCTATCAAACGGGATCAGCCGCTCGGTTCCCTCATCCTCGCCGTACACGTTAAAGGTGATGCCGATACGGTGAAAAAGCAGTTCCGCTTGCGCTTTTTTCTGCCGGATAGAGAATTGATCGGTGTTGCGAAACCATTGCCACCAGGCATTATAGTGCGGCCGCTGTTCACCCTGCGCGGTCAGCATCTCGTCATAATAATGCCCGTCAGGTAGCGTAATTTTAATCATGGCTATCCCCTCCGGTTGTACTCACTTTGTGGTAATCCCGGTAAGAGATAAGCATTAATTATGCCAGGTCATCTACCGCCGCGGCGTTGTGCAAATCTGTTCTGACCCGCCGTCTGATTGTGCAAAAAATCGCCAGAACAGCCGCCCGCGCCCGGCTGCGGTTGCACCGTCGTGAGGCAGCGCTACGATTTTTGCGCCATCGTGGACGCCAGCGCCTTCAGCCAGGCGGCATAGGCCGTGGGCCAGGCGGTCGTCGGCGTTCCCGGGCGCCCCATACCAAAGCCATGGCCACCGCGGGTATAGCGGAAAAGCTGCACAGGAACCTGATGCTGGCGGCAGGCGTTAGCCATCAACAGCGTATTGTGCGGATCGGAAATCGGATCGTCCTGCGCCTGTACCAGAAAACAGGGCGGTGTGGCCGTTGTCACCCAGGTTTGTACCGACCAGGCGCGGTCGGCCGCCTCGCTCGCCTGCGGCCCCACCAGCAGACGATGGGTCGCCGTATGGCTCCAGGGCGGCAGGAGCGTGATCACCGGATAGATCAGCGCGGCGCCGTCGGCGGTGGCGGGCTGGTGGTCCAGCGCATCCTCCGGCGGGTAGCTGGTAAACGCCGGCCGACAGGCGGCCATCCCCAGCAGATGTCCCCCCGCCGAAAAACCGAGCACGCTGACCTGCGATTCCCGGGCGCTGATCAGCCGCAGGGCCCGCTGCGCATCCTGCAGCGGCGCCAGCGCACCGGCCTGCCAGCCCTCCCCCGGCAAGCGGTAGCTCAGGACATAGGCGGTATAGCCGTGCGCCGTCAGCCAGTGCGCCGCAGGCCAGGCCTCACTGCCCATCTCGATCCGCTGGTATCCGCCGCCGGCCGCCACCAGCACTCCGTGGCCAGTGGCCCGGGCGGGTTGCCAGACCGTCAGCACAGGACGAGGGATATGGCTCAGCGCGCCGCGGGCGGATAACCGAGCCTCGCCCCCCGGCCCGCCTCCCCCCGGCGGTTGATCCGGCCACAGCGGCAGCGTCAGCACCGGAGCAGTGGCCGCCGCGCCCCGCACCGCAGACAGCGCAGCGGCGCTAAACAGCAGAAATTGACGTCGATTCATGACTGGCTCCCGGGCGCGTTGGCTTGCCTGTAAACCAAACCGCTTTGCTGGTGGTTATATCAGAAAACCTGGCAGGTAAATCCTCTGTTTTCGCGCAAAATGTTACCCCTGACACGCGCAGCGGCAGATATTCGTCTAAGGTTTCTGGATGGCCAAACGTCGTGGCCCGCAGTCGATAATGATAAGGAGAACTCCCCATGACGAGTACTGATGCACATCGTCCCGCTGCTTTGCCCTGTACCCTGCGCCTGGCGATCGGCGGCGCCCTGCTCGCCCTGATGAGCCTGAATGTCCAGGCGGAAGACGGCAAAACCGCGCCGCCCCCCTCGCCGGATATTCTGCTGGGCCCGTTGTTCAATGATGTCCAGAGTGCGAAGCTCTTTGCCGATCAAAAAACCTTCGCCGACGCGATCCCTAACAGCGATCCGCTGATGATCCTTGCTGATTACCGGATGCAGAAAAACCAGGCCAGCTTTGACCTGCGCCACTTCGTCGAGCTGAACTTCACGCTGCCGAAAGAAAATGACACCTATGTGCCGCCTAAAGGGCAAACCCTGCGTCAACATATCGATGGCCTGTGGCCGGTCCTGACCCGCAGCACCGTCGAGGTGGAAAAATGGGACTCGCTGCTGCCGCTGCCTAAGCCCTACGTGGTCCCCGGAGGACGCTTTCGCGAAGTCTATTACTGGGACAGCTATTTCACCATGCTGGGTCTTGCCGAAAGCGGTCACTGGGATAAAGTCGAAGATATGGTCGCCAACTTCGCCGCGGAAATTGACACCTGGGGCCATATCCCCAACGGCAACCGCACCTATTACCTCAGCCGTTCGCAGCCCCCCTTCTTCTCCTTTATGGTGAGCCTGCTGGCGACGCACGATGGCGACCAGGTACTGAAAACCTACCAGCCGCAGCTGGAGAAGGAGTATCGCTACTGGATGGCCGGAGCGGACGCGCTGGCCCCCGGCAGCGCTGACAAACGGGCGGTGCGGATGGCGGACGGCGCGCTGCTCAACCGCTACTGGGACGATAACGACACCCCGCGCCCCGAGTCCTGGCTTGACGACGTCAAAACCGCCAAAAGCAACCCGAATCGTCCGGCAACCGAGATCTATCGCGACCTGCGCTCCGCCGCCGCCTCCGGCTGGGATTTCAGCTCCCGCTGGATGGATAATCCGCAGCAGCTCGCCACCATTCGCACCACCTCGATTGTCCCGGTCGATCTCAATGCCCTGATGTTCCATCTGGAGAAAACCCTCGCCCGCGCCAGCAAGGTATCCGGGGACAGCGCCGGCGCTACGCAGTACGATGCGCTGGCTAATGCCCGCCAGCAGGCCATCGAGAAATATCTGTGGAATGATAAAGAGGGATGGTACGCCGATTACGATCTGAAAACCCACAAGGTGCGCAATCAGCTGACCGCGGCGGCGCTGTTCCCGCTGTACGTCAATGCGGCGTCACGCGAGCGGGCGACGAAAGTGGCCGCCGCCGCTGAGTCGCGGCTGCTCAAACCCGGCGGGCTGACCACCACCACCGTCAACAGCGGCCAGCAGTGGGACGCCCCGAACGGCTGGGCGCCGCTGCAGTGGGTGGCGGTCGAGGGCCTGCAAAACTACGGCCAACAAAAGATCGCCATGGAGGTCAGCTGGCGCTTCCTGAGCAACGTTCAGCATACCTATGACAGCAAGCAAAAGCTGGTGGAGAAGTATGACGTAAGCTCGACCGGGACCGGCGGCGGCGGTGGCGAATATCCGCTACAGGATGGCTTTGGCTGGACCAACGGTGTCACCCTGAAGATGCTGGATCTGATCTGCCCGCAGGAGAAACCCTGCGATGCCCTGCCCGCCACGCGCCCGGCGGCGGCCCCTTCCGCGCAGAGCAAGCCAGCCGCCAACGACCCCGCACCGGCGGCAGCGCAAAAAACCGGCGCCTGACGCTTTTCCGGCCCGTCTCTCCCCCTACCAAAATCAGTAGGGGGAGTTATCTCCCAGCTGACAACGTCCCCGTGCAGCCCCGCTCTGCGGCCCGCGGGAAGCACGTCACTCCCCCCATCGCCCTGAACCGGTCACCTTTCGCTTGATCACATAAATACAAACAATAATAATTCGCATTACTTTTTAACGAACAATGACAGATTCGTTTTTCCCGCGGCGGCGTACAGGAGTACCAGACCGCGTTGGTTCAGGATGATCTTATGAACGTGGCTATTTCCCGAAAACGCCCGAGGCTGCTGTACGCCCTCGTGGTCGCCCTTCCCCTCACCGCGCAAGCTGAAGAGACCGTGGTGGTCACTGCCAGCCCGCCGGCGTCCGCCAGCGCGCCGACTGAAGGCTACAGCGCAAGCACTTCGCTCGGGGCGACGAAAACCGACCAGCCGTTAATCACCACCGCCCAGTCGGTGTCGGTGGTCACCCGCCAGCAGATGGCGGACCAGGGGGCGAATACCATCAGCCAGGCGCTGGAATATACCCCGGGGGTCTACTCCAGCTTCGGCGGCGGCGCGACCCGGTTCGACGCTATCTCCCTGCGCGGCTACCACGGCGGCGACGTCGATAACCTGTTCCTCGACGGTATGCGCCTGATGAGCGACGGCGGCAGTCATAACGTTGTGCAAATCGACCCGTGGTTTATCGAACGCGTCGATGTGATCCGCGGCCCCTCCTCCGCGCTCTACGGGCAGAGCGTGCCGGGCGGCGTGGTCAACCTGACCTCCAAACGCCCGCAGTTTAGCCAGCAGGGCCACGTCCGCCTGACCGGCGGTACGCAAAATACCAAAGGCGCGGCCTTCGATTACACCGACGCCATCAACGAGCAGTGGGCATGGCGGCTGATCGGGATGACCCGCAGCAGCGACACGCAGTATGACCAGACCCGCGAAGAGCGCTACGCGATTTCGCCTTCCCTGCTATGGCAGCCGGACAGCGACACCTCGCTGCTGCTGCGCGCCTATCTGCAAAAAGATCCTTCCGGCGGCTACCACGGCTCTTTGCCGCTGGATGGCACCCGCTACGCGCATAATGGTCGTAAGCTCTCCCCCAGCACCAACGAGGGCGATCCGGGAGATGGCTATCAGCGCCGCCAGCAGATCTACAGCTATGAGTTTGACCACCAGTTCACCGACGTCTGGTCGGTCTATTCCGCCGGGAGCTACACCCACACCAACGTCTCCCTCGATCAGGTCTACCAGGTCGGCTGGATAGATGACAGCGACACGCTGACCCGCGGCTACAGCGGTTCGCGCGGTTCGCTGGACGGCTGGTCGACCGATAACCGCCTGCGCGCCGATTTCAATACTGGCGACCTGGCGCATACCCTGATCCTCGGCGCCGAATATCATCGCTTCCGCAACGATCTGTGGACCGGCGCCGGCGGTGCGGCGCCGCTAAACCCGTTTACCGGCTATACCGCGCAGACCGGGCATACCGTCACCTACAGCGACGACAATCATCGCCGCTACTACCAGACCGGGCTGTATCTGCAGGATGAGATGGTCTGGAACCGCTGGCATGTGGATGTTTCCGCACGCTACGACCGCATCGTTTCCCAGCAGGTCAGCGATACCTTCGGCACCTCAAACCGCCGTTCAGACGACCATATCAGCGGCCGCGCCTCGCTGTTGTACGCCCTGGATAATGGCCTTTCGCCTTATCTGAGCTACAGCCAGGCGATCACCCCGGCGATGCTGCCGGGCGCGGACGGCAAACCGCTGAAACCGACCACCGCCGAGCAGGTCGAAGCCGGTCTGAAGTTCCAGCCGCCGGGCAGCCGCGACCTCTATAGCATTGCAATTTACGACCTGACGCAAAAGGATGTCGCCACCCGCGACCCGAACATCGCCACCGCCACCTATATTCCGGCGGGTAAGGTCCATTCCCAGGGCGTTGAGCTGGAAGCACACCACCAGATCACCCCGCAGCTGAGTACTATCGCCTCGTATACCTGGAATCGTCTGCGCTTCCAGGACACCAGGGACGGTACCGATAACAACACGCCGCAGCTGACCCCGGATCAGATGGCCTCCTTCTGGGCGCGCTATCAGTTCCCGGCGGGGATCTCGGTGGGCGCTGGCGTCCGCTACATCGGCAAACAGTGGGCGGATGATGCCAACACCGCGCGGCTGCCGTCGGTCACGCTGATGGATGCCATGATGCGGGCCGACCTCGGTGTCTGGTCGCCAACGCTGAAAGGCGCTTATGTGCAGGTTAACGCCAACAATATCGGCGACCGCGAGTATATTTCCGGCTGCTACGGCACCGGCAACTGCTACTGGGGAGCAGAGCGCAGCGTCATGGCCACCGTGGGCTACGACTTTTAACTGACCGCAGCAATATAAGCCTCCGGCCATGACGGCGGAGGCTTTCATGAAGACTTTTGTCTCGCTTTTATTGCTGAAATTAACTTAAAAATGCCACCCCATTATTTCACTTGCCCCCCGCGGATGAGAAAGCTTACTATGCTGGCGCAAACCGGTTATAGCGCTCACAAGGAATAAAAGTGAACCCCGTCATTAGCTATATTGCCAATTTACATCCGTTATCATTTATGGGTTATTATGTATTATCCACCACAGTGATATATATTCTGCTGAATATCATTATTGCGAAGACCCGCCCTGCTGGAAATACCACCGCCGTTCCGGCGCCCTATTCTATCTCCCCCTCTTTTTTAGCCTGGCTACGTCATCGCGCCACCCGCGTCATTCAGCTGGCCATGTTCCGGCTGTTAAGAAAAAACTATGTCACCCTCATCCATTCTGCTGAAGATATTCAGCTCTGCGCCAATCAGCAGTATGCCGAATGCAAAATGACCTGCGTGGAAAAAATACTGTTTGACCATTTCGCTACGCCAAAATCCTGTCACCAGGATCTCCCGCTTTCTCTGCACGTCGCTGAACAAAACCACTGGGCTACCGATCCCCACTGCAGTGGACTACGGCTAAGCCCAACGCACCAAACGTGGAACATGATAGTGATTGCCGCCCCCTCCCTGCTGTTAATCGCTGTGCTCGTCTGGAAAACACTATTTGATCATCAGGCGATAATTCACTCCAGCGTATTGAGCTGGCTGGTGATGTTTATGGTTTCCGGACTGTGGTGGCTGTGGCTATTATGCATCACCTTAAATGCCACCCGGCTCGACCGGGAGGGGATCGCTATTAATATTCTTCACCACTATATTGATACCCTGAAAGAGACGCTTATTGCTGACGCAGATACCCTGACCGATGAAAACGCCGATTATTGCGTGGCGATTGGTACAACCACCCTGCTTCCCGAAAGATTTGCTGAATATGTAAAAATCATCAACCTTATTCAGTATCCCTTTTGTCTGCAGCGCCTGGATTAACGAGGGGACAGTATGTGGAATTTTATGATGCATCTGCATCCACTGCTGTTTCTTGGCGGATTTATGTTTATCGTCCCGGGTATCTATATTGCTATCGGTACGACGATCGTCGTGACACGGCCAGCGGCTCAGCCCCAGCCGCACGCGACGGAGGTCAGTCCATGGCTGCTGGCCTGGCTGACCGGAGAAGGGACCCGGGTGATCCAGCTGGCGATGTTCAGCTTACTCAGTAAAAAGTATCTGTGGATCCCGGAGGCCGGGCAGGTTTTGGCCAACGGACGCTATGCAAACCAGGAAATGAACGTCATTGAAAGAATACTGTTTGACCATTTTGAGGTGCGAAAGCCGTGTCATGAAGATCTGCCCTGCAGCCTGAGTATTGCCGGACGTAACCTCTGGCAGGAACAGATAGCGAGCGCGGGCTTAGCCTTAAGTCCGCTGCGCCGCGGGTGTAATATGCTGGCCATCAGCATCCCTTCGCTCGCCCTCGGCATTATCGTTTTCAGTAAGACCTTTATCTGGCTCGACTTCACCGCGTACAGCATCTTTAGTTGCCTGCTCATGCCCACGGGTTGCGTTTTGTGGGGCGGGTTATGGATAGAAGCCATTAGCAAAACCATTCGTCTCGATATCTGCGGCATCTCACATCATGACGCCCATGCCTGCATCGATGCGTTACGAGAAGCGTTAGCGCTGAAAGGCGATCAGGAAGATGACGCGACAGCCATGCTCTGCGTGGCGGTGAACGGCCCAGGATCCCTTCCCGAGCGCTACCGGGACTATAAAACGCTCATTGCGCCGATGAGCGCTATCTCCTCGCTGCGTACCGAGGATTAGGCGAGTGAGAAGCACTCACCCCGCCAGGTCAGCGGGGTGAGCGTAGGCCTACATGGCGTCCAGCGCTTTCTGCAGTTTCCAGATATAGCGCGGCGCCTGCGGTGCCGGGTGTTTTTTCACCACATGCTCGAAGAACTCATCGGCGTCGAGATCGTTAATCTCATCGATGGCGTCCTGGCGATCCGACGAGAAGGTGCGCAGCAGGGCGCCGGCACCGTTGGCATAGGAGACCACCACCGCGTAGCGCATCACCTGCGGGTCTTTGATCCCCGCCAGCGGACCGTTCTCCAGAATGCTCAGATAGGCGGCCCCCATCGAGATATTACGTTCCGGGTTTTTCAGCTCACTGACCGACGGCTCGCCGCGCCAGCCCATCCGCCGGTAGACATCGCGTCCGGAGGTCGACGGCTTGAGCTGCATCAGCCCGACGGCGCCGGATTTACTCACCACCGCAGGATTACCGCCCGACTCGATGGCGATGATCGCCGTGATCAGCTGCGGGTCCACGCCCCAGGCGGCGCCGGCTTTTTCACTGATCGGCATCCACTGCATCGCCCGCTTCACCGGGACCTCGGGGTTCCACGGCGGGTTAGTGTAATCATGTTTCGAACTACAACCGGCCAGAAAAACGACTAAAATAAGCAACCATCTCAATTTCACACATCTATCCTTATCTACCCAAACGCCATCATGCTGCAGAACGACGGCAGCGGTACGTCCCCCGCCGGCCGACAACCTGAAGGATGACGGGTGCGGACTGAAGTTAGCCACCTGGAGATGACAATCGCCATTCCAGGCGGCATCATAACCCTTTCATTCATAGCAAGGAATTATCATGTCTCAGTTTTATCTGGTCGCGCCATCGGGTTATTGCATCAACCAGCAGGCGGCAGCCCGCGGCGTCGAGCGTCTGCAGCAGGCCGGACATGAGGTGGCCCACCAGCAGGTCATTCCCCGCCGGCAGCAGCGTTTCGCCGGGACTGAACAGGAACGCCTGGCCGATATTAACCAGCTGGCCCAGCTGCCCGGGCGCAACCGTATCGTCCTCGCGGTGCGCGGCGGCTACGGCGCCAGTCGCCTGCTGCCGCATATCGACTGGCAGGGACTGATTGCCCGCCAGCAGCGCGACCCACTGCTGATTTGCGGCCACAGCGATTTCACTGCTATCCAGTCGGGCCTGCTGGCTACGGGCAACGTCATCACCTTCAGCGGGCCAATGCTCGCGGGCAACTTCGGCGCGGAGACCCTCGATCCGTTTACCGAGCACCATTTCTGGCAGGCGCTACGCCAGGCGGAATTTACCCTCGAATGGCCGGGCGAAGGGCCGAACTGCCAGGTGGAAGGCACCCTGTGGGGGGGAAATCTGGCGATGCTGACCTCGCTTATCGGCACGCCGTGGCTACCGTCGATCCGCGACGGCATCCTGGTGGTGGAGGATATCAACGAACACCCGTTCCGCGTCGAGCGCATGCTGCTTCAGCTGCTGCATAGCGGCGTGCTGGCGGCGCAGAAAGCAGTGATCTTCGGCAGCTTCACCGGCAGCGCGCCAAACGACTATGACGCGGGGTACGATTTGCCGCAGGTCTTTGATTACCTGCGCCAGCAGCTTTCCCTGCCGTTGATTAGCGGACTGGAGTTTGGCCACGAGCAGCGCACGGTGACCCTGCCGCTGGGCGCCCGCGCGCGACTGGTGAATCAGGCAGCTACCACCACTCTGACGATCAGCGGCCACCCGGTGCTGACAGAATAAATTTCCCGGACGCATAGGCGGATCCCCTGCGAATTGTTAAAATAGTGTCACTTTTAGCCATTTTTTCACGCCAGTCAGGGAGTACGTGAACATTGGACGCCGCTGCGGTCATTAGTCTGTTTATTCTGGGTTCTGTTTTAGTAACCTGCAGTATCTTATTGAGCTCCTTTTCTTCGCGCCTTGGCATCCCGATTCTGGTCATCTTTCTGGCCATCGGGATGCTGGCAGGCATTGACGGCATCGGTGGCATCCCCTTCGACAACTACCCCTTCGCCTATATGGTGAGTAACCTGGCACTGGCGGTGATCCTGCTGGACGGCGGGATGCGCACCCAGGCCAGCTCCTTTCGTGTCGCACTGTGGCCTGCGCTGTCGCTGGCGACGGTCGGGGTACTGATCACCTCGGCGCTGACCGGGATGATGGCGGCCTGGCTGTTCAAGCTGGATATGATCGAAGGCCTGCTGATCGGCGCCATTGTCGGCTCCACCGACGCCGCGGCGGTCTTCTCGCTGCTCGGCGGCAAGGGGCTCAACGAGCGCGTCGGCTCAACGCTGGAGATTGAGTCAGGCAGTAACGACCCGATGGCCGTCTTCCTGACCATCACCCTGATCGAAATGATCCAGCAGCACCAGACCGGCCTCAGCTGGATGTTCGCCGTGCATATCATCCAGCAGTTTGGCCTCGGGATCGCCATCGGCCTCGGCGGCGGCTACCTGTTGCTGCAGATGATTAACCGCATCGTGCTGCCCGCCGGGCTCTATCCGCTGCTGGCGCTGAGCGGCGGGATCATGATTTTCGCCGTCACCACCACCCTCGACGGCAGCGGTATCCTTGCCGTCTATCTCTGCGGCTTTCTGCTGGGCAACCGGCCGATCCGCAACCGACACGGTATCCTGCAGAACTTCGACGGCCTGGCATGGCTGGCGCAGATCGCCATGTTCCTGGTGCTGGGCCTGCTGGTGACGCCATCCGACCTGCTGCCGATCGCCATCCCGGCGCTGCTGCTGTCGATGTGGATGATTTTCATTGCCCGCCCGCTGTCGGTGTTTGCCGGCCTGCTGCCGTTTCGCGGCTTTAACCTGCGCGAACGGGTGTTTATCAGCTGGGTTGGCCTGCGCGGCGCGGTGCCCATCATTCTCGCGGTGTTCCCGATGATGGCCGGGCTGGACAACGCCCGCTTGTTCTTCAATGTCGCCTTCTTCGTGGTGCTGGTGTCGCTGCTGCTGCAGGGCACTTCGCTGTCGTGGGCGGCGAAGAAAGCCAAAGTGGTGGTGCCGCCCATCAGCTGGCCCATCTCCCGCGTCGGGCTGGATATTCACCCGGAAAACCCGTGGGAGCAGTTTGTCTATCAGCTGGGCGCCGATAAGTGGTGCATCGGCGCGGCGCTGCGCGATCTGCATATGCCGCCGGAGACGCGGATTGCGGCGCTGTTTCGCAACAATGCCCTGCTGCACCCCACCGGCAGCACCCGCCTGCGGGAAGGCGATATCCTGTGCGTCATTGGTCGCGAGCACGACCTGCCGGCACTGGGTAAAATGTTCAGCCAGTCGCCGCCGGTGGCGCTCGATCAGCGCTTTTTCGGCGACTTCATTCTTGATGCCGAGGCCCGCTTCGCCGATGTGGCGCAAATCTACGGCCTCGACGGCGGAGAGGAGTTCCGCGAGCATCAGCAGTCGCTCGGGGAAGTGGTGCAGCAGCTGCTGGGCGCGGCGCCGGTGGTGGGGGACCAGGTGGAGTTCGCCGGGATGGTGTGGACGGTGGCGGAAAAAGAGAACGATCACGTGCTGAAGGTTGGGGTGCGGGTCGCGGAAGACGAGGCGGAGTGATCCGCCCCGGAATAGGTTACAGGGTCACAACCGGCACCCGCGGCGCCAGGGCGCACATCAGCTCATAGCCGACGGTGCCGCTGCTGGCCGCCACGTCGTCGATTTTAATCTCTTTGCCCCACAGCTCGACCGGCGCGCCGATCCCGGCCTGCGGACAAGGCGTTAAATCGACCGCCAGCATATCCATCGATACGCGTCCAACGGTAGTGGTGCGTACGCCATCCACCAGCACCGGCGTGCCGCTCGGCGCCACCCGCGGATAGCCATCGGCATAGCCGCAGGCGACGATGCCGATCCGCTGCTCCTGGGTGGTGCGGTACAGGCCGCCATAGCCAATCGCCTCGCCGGGGCGCAGGTTCTGCACGCCGATGATTTCGCTGCGCAGCGTCATGACCGGCTTCAGCCCGGTGTTCGCGATGTCCTGCCACTGCCCGGAAGGCGACGCGCCATACAACACGATGCCCGGACGCACCCAGTCAAAATGCGCTTCCGGATGCCAGAGGGTCGCCGCCGAGTTGGCCAGCGAGCGCGGGCAATTCAGCCCCTCCGCCGCCTGTTCGATACGGCGCATCGGCTCGACAATCCCCTGCGGGTTCTCCGCCTCCGCGAAGTGCGACATCAGCGTCATTTCGCCGACGTTGCTTATCGCCCGCAGCTGCTGCCAGACGGTATGCACCCGCTCCGGCATAAAGCCCAGCCGGTTCATGCCGCTGTTCACCTTGAGATAGATATCCAGCGGCGCGCGCAGCTTCGCCTGCTGCAGCGCCTTAATCTGCCAGTTGCTGTGGACGCTGGTGGTTAAGCGATATTGATCGAGCACCGCCAGCTCATCGGCATGGAAGAAGCCCTCCAGCAGCAGGATCGGACCTTTCCAGCCCTGCTCGCGCAGCAGGATCGCCTCTTCCAGGTTGAGCAAGGCGAAACCATCCGCCCCGCTTAACGCACTCCATACGCGCGCCACGCCGTGGCCGTAGGCGTTGGCCTTGACCACCGCCCACAGGCGCGACCCAGGGGCCGCGCGACGCACTATCTGTAAATTCTGCCGCAAGGCCAGCAGGTCGATGCTGGCCACTACCGGACGGGTCATGCAAGCTCCTTAGTTGTGTGCGCCATGCAGATGCTGCGGACGCGCCGGGGTGAACCCGGGGCTGTAGCGGGCGACCGCCAGATCGTCGTAAGGGATCGCCGGCGTGCGCCCGGAGATCAGATCGCTGATAAGCTGCCCGGAGCCGCAGGCCATGGTCCAGCCAAGCGTGCCGTGGCCGGTGTTGAGCCACAGATTTTTATACGCCGTGCGGCCGACCACCGGCGTGCCGTCCGGTGTCATCGGCCGCAGGCCGGTCCAGAACGTCGCCTGCTCCACGTGGCCGCCGCGCGGGAACAGATCGCGCACCACCATCTCCAGGGTTTCGCGACGCGGCTGCAGCAGCGCTTTGTTAAAACCGACGATCTCGGCCATGCCGCCGACGCGAATGCGCTGATCGAAGCGGGTAATAGCGATTTTGTATGTTTCATCAAGGATAGTGGAAACCGGCGCGCCGTCCTCCTGGGCAATCGGAATGGTCAATGAGTAGCCTTTCAGGGGATAGACCGGTATATCCACCAGCCCTTTAAGCATCGCCGTTGAGTAGGAGCCGAAGGCCATCACATAGGCATCGCCCTTGATAATCTCATCGCCGCATTTCACCCCGGCAATGCGATCGCCCTCCTGTAGCAGGGCGTCCACTGCGGTGTTGAAGCGGAAAGTGACCCCGGCCTGTTCCGCCATTGCCGCCAGCCGGGTGGTAAACAGCTGGCAGTCGCCGGTTTCATCATTGGGCAGGCGCAGGCCGCCGGTCAGTTTATGGCTGACTTCCGCCAGCGCCGGCTCCACCTCCGCCAGCCGCTTCGCTTCCAGCAGCTGGTACGGCACGCCGGCGTCTTCCAGCACCGCGATGTCGCGGGTGGCATTTTCATACTGTTTGGCGGTCCGGAACAGCTGCAGCGTCCCGCCCTGACGCCCTTCATACTGAATGCCGGTGGTGTCGCGCAGCGCTTTCAGGCAGTCGCGGCTGTACTCCGCCAGGCGCACCATACGGCCTTTGTTCTCCATATAGTGGCGGGTGTCGCAGTTACGCAGCATCTGCCACATCCACTTCAGCTGGAACGACGTGCCGTCAAGACCGATCGCCAGCGGCGCATGGCGCTGAAACATCCATTTGATCGCCTTCAGCGGCACCCCCGGCGCCGCCCAGGGCGCCGCATAGCCGGGAGAAATCTGCCCGGCGTTGGCCGCGCTGGTCTCCTCTGCCGGACCAGGCTGACGGTCGATAACCGTCACCTCATGACCCGCCTGACTCAAATACCACGCGCTGGCTACCCCAACCACCCCACTTCCCAGTATGACGACACGCATAGCGACTCCGTAACAGTTAAAGAACAATCATCTAATTACAAATTGATAACTCAGTTGAAAATATTATTCAACATACGCTTTATTTATGGTGACTTAACTCACAGCAAACCGCACCAGCCCTGCGCTGCGAGATTTACGATCTCATGCTGCGCTTTATTTTTACCCAGCATTAAATTCTGTAAATAAGCGCAAAAAACGGCTTTGAGATGGGGAAATCGCGAAGAAAAGAAATTGTCTGACGATACAGTTTGCCATCCGGTGTTCTATGCTTGTTTAGAGGTTTTCCGTTCAGAGAAAACCAACAACAACGAGGGCGCGCTAATGGCTACGATTGACTCCATGAACAGGGACACCACCCGTTTAAGCGATGGACCCGACTGGACGTTCGAGTTACTGGAGACCTACCTGGCCGAAGTGGACCGGGTCGCCAAGCTCTATCGTCTTGATACCTACCCGCACCAGATCGAAGTCATTACTTCCGAGCAGATGATGGACGCCTACTCCAGCGTCGGTATGCCCATCAACTATCCGCACTGGTCGTTCGGCAAGAAATTCATTGAGACCGAGCAGGCCTATAAGCACGGCCAGCAGGGCCTGGCGTATGAGATAGTCATCAACTCCAACCCCTGTATCGCCTACCTGATGGAAGAAAACACCATCACCATGCAGGCGCTGGTCATGGCGCACGCCTGCTATGGGCACAACTCATTCTTTAAAAATAACTATCTGTTTCGCAGCTGGACCGACGCCAGCTCGATCATCGATTACCTGATCTTCGCCCGCAAATACATTACCGAGTGTGAAGAGCGCTATGGTGTCGACGAAGTGGAGAAACTGCTCGACTCCTGCCACGCGCTGATGAACTACGGCGTCGACCGCTATAAACGTCCGCAAAAAATCTCCTTGCAGGAGGAGAAAGCGCGGCAGAAAAGCCGGGAAGAGTATCTGCAAAGCCAGGTGAATATGCTGTGGCGCACTCTGCCGAAGCGCGAGGAAGAAAAAGCGATTGAGTCCGCCCGTCGCTACCCTTCCGAACCGCAGGAGAACCTGCTGTACTTTATGGAGAAGAACGCCCCGCTGCTCGAATCGTGGCAGCGCGAGATCCTGCGCATCGTGCGTAAAGTCAGCCAGTATTTCTACCCGCAGAAACAGACCCAGGTGATGAACGAGGGGTGGGCCACCTTCTGGCACTACACCATCCTCAACCATCTCTATGATGAAGGGAAAGTGACGGAGCGCTTTATGCTGGAGTTTCTCCATAGTCACACTAACGTGGTGTTCCAGCCGCCGTACAACAGTCCGTGGTATAGCGGGATTAACCCCTACGCGCTGGGCTTCGCCATGTTCCAGGACATCAAGCGCATCTGTCAGTCGCCCACCGAAGAGGACAAGTACTGGTTCCCGGATATCGCCGGTTCTGACTGGCTGGAAACGTTGCATTTCGCCATGCGTGACTTCAAGGACGAGAGCTTTATCAGCCAGTTCCTGTCGCCGAAGATCATGCGCGATTTCCGCTTCTTTACCGTGCTCGACGACGATCACAACAATTATCTTGAGATCTCGGCGATTCACAACGAAGAGGGCTATCGCGAGATCCGCAACAAGCTCTCGGCGCAGTATAACCTCAGCAATCTTGAGCCGAACATCCAGGTGTGGAACGTTGACCTGCGCGGCGACCGCTCGCTGACCTTGCGCTATGTGCCGCACAATCGCGTCCCACTGGACAAAGGCCGGCGCGAAGTGCTGAAACATGTGCATCGTCTGTGGGGATTCGATGTGCTGCTGGAGCAGCAGAACGCCGACGGCAGCATTGAGCTGCTGGACCGCTGCCCGGCGCGCCCGAACGCGCTATAACATTGCGGGACGATGAAAACGACGAAGGGGGCCACTGGCCCCCTTATTGTGTTTATCGATCGCCAATATCCGGCTTAACGCATATTCATGGCTAAATCGCCGGGCAGCGATTTCTGCATCCGATGCCAGATCTCCCCGCTGTCATGGCCGTAGCGACGGACCAGCTCGTACACCTGATCGTGCAGGCCGCCTTCGCACACCTTCGCCAGCTGATGATAAAAGCCCAGCGCCAGGCTGCGCGCTTCCGGGCTGGAGAAATAGTGGCGGCCGATGCGGGTATACAGCCCCTTCATGCCGTTGAGGATCAGGCCGTAAATCGGGTTGCCGGAGGCAAACGCCAGACCGCGGAAGATATTGTAATCGAGGTCGGCAAAGGCGTCGGCGTGATCTTCCACTTCCCGGGCGCTGTCCAGTACCGTCAGCGCTTTATCCGGATGCTGACGGAACGCGGTGCGAATAAAAATCGTGGAAATATTGGTGCGCACGGAGAGCAGGTTATCAATCAGCTGCGGCACGCTGTCGTGATCAAGGCGTGCCAGCGTTTCGAGGATATTCAGCCCGGAGGTCTCCCAGAAGTTATTCACTTTGGTGGGTTTGCCATGCTGAATGGTCAACCAGCCGTCACGCGCCAGACGCTGCAACACTTCGCGCAGAGTGGTGCGGGTGACACCGATCAGCTCAGAAAGCTCGCGTTCAGCGGGGAGAATCGATCCAGGTGGGAAGCGGTTATTCCAGATGCTCTCAATGATATACTCTTCCGCGAAACCCGCAGGGCTCTGCGCCTTAATGACCATAATAATATTTCCATTACACATTGTTGCAATTGCACTCATCATACCAGAGCCGCTATAGCGCAGATAGCATCGCAAGTGAATTAAAAAGGGATCGCCGTTTCATTTTCCGTTTTTACTTTGCGCTTTTCCTTATCACCCGTCACCGCCGCCGCGGTGCGAAGAAAGTTGCTTCTCATTTTGCTCAACTGATACTCTTGCCAATAGTTACGCACAAAATCATGTACTAATTGACGGGGAAGGATTCTGTCGTGGAAATTTCATATGGCCGCGCGCTGTGGCGCAATTTTCTTGGCCAGTCGCCGGACTGGTACAAGCTGGCATTAATCATTTTCTTAATCGTAAACCCGCTGGTGTTTGCCGTGGCGCCGTTTGTCGCCGGCTGGCTGCTGGTGGTTGAGTTTATCTTTACCCTCGCCATGGCGCTGAAGTGCTATCCGCTGCTGCCGGGCGGCCTGCTGGCCATTGAGGCGCTGCTGATCGGCATGACCAGCCCGACGCATGTGCGGGACGAGATCGCCGGCAACCTTGAAGTGCTGCTCCTGCTGATCTTCATGGTCGCGGGCATCTACTTTATGAAACAACTGCTGCTGTTCGTCTTCACGCGCCTGCTGCTGGGGATCCGCAGCAAGATGCTGCTGTCGCTGGCCTTCTGCCTGGCGGCCGCCTTCCTCTCCGCCTTTCTCGATGCGCTTACCGTGGTGGCGGTGGTGATTAGCGTCGCCGTTGGGTTCTACGGCATCTACCACCGCGTCGCTTCAGCTCGCCCTGATGATAACGATCTGCTGGACGACAGCCATATCGAGCAGCACTACCGCGAGGTGCTGGAGCAATTCCGCGGCTTTCTGCGCAGCCTGATGATGCACGCCGGCGTCGGGACCGCCCTCGGCGGAGTCATGACCATGGTTGGCGAACCGCAAAATCTGATTATCGCCAAAGCGGCGGGCTGGCATTTTGGCGAGTTCTTTATCCGCATGGCGCCCGTCACCGTGCCGGTGATGGTGTGTGGGCTGTTGACCTGCCTGCTGGTCGAAAAGTATCGCCTGTTTGGCTACGGCGAACCGCTGCCGCCCACGGTACGGAAGGTGCTGCAGGACTTTGACGACCGCAGCCGCGCCCAGCGCAGCCGTCAGGAGCAGCTGCGGCTGCTGGCCCAGGCGGTGATTGGTGTCTGGCTGATCGTCGCCCTCGCCTTTCATCTGGCCGAAGTCGGGCTCATTGGCCTGTCGGTGATCATCCTCGCCACCACGTTTTCCGGGGTGACTGATGAGCACGCCATTGGCAAGGCGTTCACCGAGGCGCTGCCCTTCACCGCGCTGCTGACGGTGTTCTTTGCCATTGTGGCGGTGATCATCGACCAGCAGCTGTTCACCCCGGTCATTGAGTTTGTGCTGCAGGCCTCGCCGCACGCGCAGCTGTCGCTCTTTTACCTGTTTAACGGCCTGCTGTCGTCCATTTCGGATAACGTTTTTGTCGGCACGGTCTACATTAACGAAGCGAAAACCGCCCTCGAACATGGCGTTATCAGCCTGCCGCAGTTTGAGATGCTGGCGGTGGCGATCAATACCGGCACCAACCTGCCGTCGGTCGCCACGCCCAACGGCCAGGCGGCATTCCTGTTCCTGCTGACCTCCGCGCTGGCGCCGCTTATCCGACTCTCCTATGGCCGCATGGTATGGATGGCGCTGCCCTACACTCTCGTACTGACGCTGGTCGGCCTGCTGTGCGTCGAGTTCACCTTGATGCCGGTCACCAACTGGCTGCTGGCGCACGGCTGGGTGACCACGCCCACGCTGCCCTGACCCGATCCTGGCCCGGATCCATCCGGGCCATTCAATAACCCGTTACGTAATATTTTCTGCCGGGCCGCTGGCGTCGGTTCGGTTTTCGTTTACACTGCCATGATTTAGCATCTTCCAGGGAAATGATTATGTTGCAATATTTAAACCAGTGCTCAAGGGGACGCGGTGCCTGGCTCCTGATGGCATTAACCGCTTTTATTCTCGAACTCGTTGCGCTGTGGTTCCAGCATGTGATGCTGCTGCAGCCGTGTGTGATGTGTATTTACGAACGCTGCGCACTGTTCGGCATCATGGGCGCGGGGCTGGTCGGCGCCATCGCCCCCAAAACGCCGCTGCGCTATGTCGCCATGGTGATCTGGTTGTACAGCGCAATACGTGGACTGCAGCTGGCGTGGGAGCATACGATGATCCAGCTGCACCCTTCGCCGTTCCAGACCTGTGATTTCGCCGCCCGCTTCCCAACCTGGCTGCCGCTGGATAAATGGCTGCCGCAGGTTTTCGTCGCGTCCGGCGACTGTTCAGTGCGTCAGTGGCAATTTCTGTCGCTGGAGATGCCGCAATGGCTGGTCGGTATTTTTGCTGCCTATCTGCTGGTCGCCATCCTGGTGATCATTGCTCAGCCTTTCAAAGCGAAAAAACGCGATCTGTTTGGCCGCTAAGCCGCTGCGAGTACCGCACACAATGAAACGCCCTGCGGGGCGTTTTTTTATGTCTGCTGCGCATCGTTGCATCGTTTCCTGCCTGTGGTTGACCACAGCCCCTAAAAGGTGCATATTAAATACATCTTTTAAAGCCCCACAGGAGCTCACATGTCATCTTTACTGATCCCCGCAGACTGGAAAGTTAAACGCTCCACCCCGTTCTTTACTAAAGAGAACGTCCCCGCCGCCCTGCTGAGCCATCACAACACCGCGGCCGGCGTCTTCGGTCAGCTGTGCGTCATGGAGGGAACGGTCACCTATTACGGTTTTGCCGATGAGCAGGCGACGGAGCCGGAAAAGAAAGTGGTCATTCATGCCGGACAGTTTGCCACCAGTCCGCCGCAGTACTGGCACCGCGTCGAACTCAGTGACGACGCCCGCTTCAATATTCACTTCTGGGTGGCCGAAGAAACCGACGGTGAAAACGGGCTGTTTCACGCGAAGAAAGCGTGATCCGGCGCTTAACGCGCCCTGTCAGGCAGATTGAGGATATGATCCTGCCAGTCGACGACGGTGGACTCGGGCACCGCAATATGGCGAACAGAGATGCGTTCGCCATGCATCGCCGCTTTTGAGCCGGTCAGCAGCGGATGCCAGGCCGGCAGCGATTTGCCCTCCGCCAGCAGGCGATAGGCGCAGGTCGGCGGCAGCCATTCGAAGGTTGGCAGGTTTTCGCGGGTAAGCTTGATGCAGTCTGGCTCGTACTCGAAGCGACGTTCGTAGTTACGGCACTGGCAGGTTTTGATATTAAGCTGACGGCAGGCGACGTTGGTGAAGTAGATCTCATCGGTGTCTTCATCCATCAGCTTGTGCAGGCAACACTGGCCGCAGCCGTCACACAGCGATTCCCACTCCGCGTCGGTCATTTCATCCAGTGTTTTTTGTTGCCAGAAAGGTTGTTCGCTCATCGGAGTGTCCGTCGTTGCCAGTTAAGGGTGCACCTTATAACCAGTCTGGCACGCCGATGCAAGTTTTGCCGCCCCAAAAGGCGGCAAGCAGCGCTTACAGCACGCGGGTGGTGAGCGACAGGCCGTTGAAGCCAACTTCCAGTTCGTCACCGCTGTGCAGCGGCCCCACCCCTTCCGGGGTGCCGGTGAGGATCACATCCCCGGCTTTGAGGGTAAAGAAGCGCGACATATAGGCGATCAGCGGCACAATCTTATGGATCATGTCGGCTGTGGTTCCCTGCTGGCGCACTTCACCGTTAATCTTCAGGCTTAACGGCGTATTCTGCGGGTCGCCGTGGAACTCAGCGGCCGGGATAAAGCCGGAGATTGGACTGGCGTTATCGAAGCCTTTCGCCTTCTCCCACGGTTGCCCGGCCTTTTTCATCTTAGCCTGCAGGTCGCGCAGGGTGAGATCCAGCGCGACGCCATAGCCGGCGATCCCTTTCTGCACATGCTCTTCCGTCGCCTGACGCAGCGTGCTGCCGATCAGCACCGCCAGCTCGACTTCGTGGTGCACTGAGCCCAGCCCTTCAGGAAGCACCAACGGCTGACGGAGATCGCACAGCGCGGTCTCAGGTTTAATAAACAGCACCGGCTCTTCCGGCGTCGCACTGCCCATTTCCTTGATGTGTTTTGCATAATTACTGCCGACGCAAACCACTTTGCTCACTGGATAATCCAGTAGCGCACCCTGCCAGTTATGATGTTGGTACATTATTTTCCCTCGTGGGTTAATCGGATTGTTTCCCCTGTTCCGCCAGGTGTTTCTTTAGTAGATTTTCAGATGGCGGGGGAAGTTGCAGGTAATAGCCCTGCTCGCTCAACGCCTGTTTCACTTTTTCCAGGTCGGCGTTAACCAGCTTTTTGCGCCCATCCAGCGGCAGCAGCATCGCCATTTGCGGCGTGCCGAAGCCGCGCATTAGCTCGTCAGGAACGCGTGAGAAATCGTCTTTTTTTTCGACGTATAAATAGGTTTGTTCACGTTTAGTACTTCGATAGATCACACAAAACATAGTTTTACTCGGAATTAGACCCGTGGTCACTTGCCTCAATATATGAGTGACTATAACATGCCTTTTAGTCTTCGGAATATCACCGCACTTCTGCGGTTGATAAACAGCAAATTGAGTAAGGCCAGGATGTCAAATACGCCAATCGAACTTAAAGGCAGTAGCTTCACGTTATCTGTCGTTCATTTGCACGATGCAAATCCCGAGGTTATTCGTCAGGCGTTAGAAGACAAAATCGCCCAGGCTCCCGCCTTTTTACGCCATGCGCCGGTGGTGGTGAATATCGCCAGCGTGGAGGAGGAGGTCGAATGGCGCGCCATTAACGAGGCCATCGCCGCGACCGGTTTACGCATTATGGGCGTCAGCGGATGCAAAATCCCGCGCCTGAAAACCGAAATCGATCGCGCCGGGATCCCGTTATTAACCGAAGGGAAAGAGAAAGCCCCTCGTCCGGCACCGTCCGAACCCACCCCTCCGCCGCCGCCAGTTGCTAACCAGATCACAAAAACGCGTTTGATTGATCAGCCGGTACGTTCCGGTCAGCGCATTTATGCGCCACACTGTGATCTTATTGTTACAAATCATGTGAGTGCCGGTGCGGAACTTATCGCTGACGGCAATATCCATGTATATGGCATGATGCGAGGACGCGCGCTGGCAGGCGCCGGTGGCGACAGAGACGCCCAGATATTTTGTACCCACCTTGCGGCGGAGCTGGTCTCCATCGCCGGGGAATATTGGCTGAGCGATAACATCCCGGCCGAATTTTATGGCAAAGCGGCACGCCTGCGTTTAGGTGAAAGCGCTTTGACAGTTCAACCGTTGAATTAATCCCTTTTTAACAAGGAATTTCTATGGCACGCATTATTGTTGTGACTTCGGGTAAAGGGGGCGTTGGCAAGACCACCTCCAGCGCGGCCATCGCTACAGGTTTGGCCCAGAAGGGAAAGAAAACCGTCGTTATCGACTTCGACATCGGCCTGCGTAACCTCGATCTGATTATGGGCTGCGAACGTCGCGTCGTTTATGATTTTGTCAACGTCATCCAGGGCGATGCCACGTTGAACCAGGCGCTGATCAAAGATAAGCGCACGGAAAATCTCTACATTCTCCCGGCCTCTCAGACCCGGGATAAAGACGCCCTGACCCGCGAAGGCGTCGACAAAGTTCTCGAAGAACTGAAGAAAATGGACTTCGATTTCATCGTCTGTGATTCACCGGCAGGTATCGAAACCGGTGCGCTGATGGCGCTCTATTTTGCTGATGAAGCCATCATCACCACCAACCCGGAAGTCTCCTCCGTTCGCGACTCCGACCGTATCCTTGGCATTCTCGCTTCGAAATCCCGTCGTGCGGAAAATGGCGAAGAGCCGATCAAAGAGCATTTACTGCTGACCCGCTACAATCCAGGCCGCGTCAATAAAGGCGATATGCTGAGCATGGAAGACGTGCTGGAAATTCTGCGCATCAACCTGGTGGGCGTGATCCCGGAAGACCAGTCAGTCCTGCGCGCATCCAACCAGGGTGAGCCCGTGATTCTGGATGCCGCGTCGGACGCAGGCAAAGCCTATGCCGATACCGTTGAACGTCTGCTCGGAGAAGAACGCCCTTTCCGCTTCATTGAAGAAGAGAAGAAAGGATTCCTCAAACGCCTGTTCGGAGGATAAATTATGGCTTTACTCGACTTTTTTCTCTCGCGAAAAAAGAACACGGCTAATATTGCGAAAGAACGCCTGCAAATCATCGTCGCCGAGCGTCGCCGCGGCGACGCGGAGCCGCACTACCTGCCGCAGTTGCGCAAAGATATTCTGGAAGTGATCTGTAAATACGTGCAGATCGACCCGGAGATGGTCAGCGTGCAGCTGGAGCAGCGGGATGGTGATATTTCGATTCTTGAGCTGAACGTGACCCTACCCGAAACGGAAGAGTCGAAACCCTGACCTGCTGTTCCATCCCGAAAAAAAACCGGCTACGCCCTGCGCTGCCGGTTTTTTAATGGCCTGAACCAGACCGCCCGCTAGCGCGGATAGTCGTTTAACAGCGACTTCAGCCGCCCGGCCATCAGTTCGCCACGCCAGCCGGAAATCAGCTCAGGCTCACCGGCTTGCGTTTTCAACTGCCAGTGCCAGTTCAGCAACTGGTTGATCTGCCGACGCGAGGCCAGCAGTTCCGCGCTCACGCCCTTATCGGCGCTCACTTCCTGCACCAGCGCTTTAATATCTTTAAAGGCTTTACGGTAACCCGGCATGTCAATGAGGTTCTGCAGCGGCGCCGGCAGGGCCGACTCCGGCAGCGCCTGGGCTTTCTCGACCAGGCTAATCAACGTCTTGCCGTGGAAGCGAATTTCACTGCCGGACAACCCGAGGCTGTCGAGCTCGCCGAGGCTGGTGGGCATATAGCGCGCCACGCTCCACAGATGCTCTTCCCGCACCACAAAGTTCACCGCCAGGTCGCGCTCACGCGCTTTGCGCAGACGCCACTCTGCCAGCAGCTGCAGGCAGCCCAGCTGGCGGGTACGCAGCTGCCAGGCGTTGCCGATGTCGCGCCAGGCCTCGGCCGGGTCGACCACTTCCTGACGGCGCTGCTGCATCAGACGACATTCGTCCAGCGCCGCCGACAGCCAGCCTGCGCGGTCGGTCTCCGCCATTAATTGGCTGGCGATCGGCAACAGGTACCAGACGTCAGCTGCGGCGTATTCACACTGACGCTCGGTCAGCGGGCGCGCCAGCCAGTCGGTGCGGGATTCACTTTTATCCAGCGCCACTCCGGAATATTCTTCCACCATAGAGGCAAAGCCCCAGGACATCGGGCGGCCGCAGAACGCCGCCAGGATCTGGGTGTCAATCAGCGGCTGCGGCATCAGGCTGAACGCGTTGAGGAAGACTTCTAAATCTTCGCTGCCGGCATGCAGGTATTTAGTCACATCCTGGTTGAGCAGCAGCTCGCGCATCGGCGCCCAGTCGCTAATCGTCAAGGGATCGATCAGAGAGACTTGGGTGCCGTCGAACAGCTGCAGCAGGCCCAGCTGCGGATAGTAGGTACGGGTACGGACAAATTCCGTATCCAGAGCGACGGCGGAGGCCGCGCTTGCCGCTTCGCAGACAGCGCGCAGGCCATCATCGGTGGTGATCATCTGATAGTTCAAAGCATACTCTCTTAACTTGCGCCCATAAAAAACGCCGGCGTAGCCGGCGTCAGGCGACTCATTCGTTACTTAGCCTTTATTGTCCACTTTAGCGCGCGCTTCGTCACGCAGTTCTCGCCGCAAAATTTTCCCGACGTTGGATTTCGGCAGTTCGTCACGGAATTCCACCAGCTTCGGCACTTTGTAGCCGGTGAGATGGCGGCGGCAGAACGTAATCAGCGCCTCTTCGGTTAATGCGGCATCTTTCTTGACCACGAAAATCTTCACCGCTTCACCGCTGCTGCCGGACGGCACGCCGATGGCCGCCACTTCGAGGACGCCGCTGTGCTGCATAACCACATCTTCGATTTCATTCGGATAGACGTTAAACCCCGACACCAGGATCATATCTTTTTTCCGGTCAACGATGCGCAGGAATCCCTCTTCATCCATCACCGCGATGTCCCCGGTGTGCAACCAGCCGTCTTTGATAATCTCATCCGTCGCGTCAGGACGCTGCCAGTAGCCCAGCATCACCTGCGGCCCCTTGATACAGAGCTCGCCCGGCTGACCCGGCGCCACTTCGTTATCGTCGTCGTCCACCAGTTTGGCTTCAGTGGAAGGCACCGGCAGGCCAATGCTGCCGCTGTGGTAGTCGATGTCGTGCGGGTTGACGCTGACCAGCGGCGAACACTCGGTCAGGCCGTAGCCCTCCAGCAGATATTGTCCGGTCAGTTTTACCCAGCGCTCGGCCACCGCCTGCTGCACCGGCATCCCACCGCCGGCGGAGAGGTGCAGCGAGGAGAAATCAAGCTGCTGAAACTCTTTGTTGTTCAGCAAGGCGTTGAACAGGGTATTGACCCCGGTCATGGCGGTGAAAGGATATTTCGCCAGCTCCTTCACCAGCCCGGGAATGTCGCGTGGGTTGGTGATCAGCAAATTTTGCCCGCCCAGTTCGATAAACAGCAGGCAGTTCATGGTCAGGGCGAAAATGTGATACAGCGGCAGCGCGGTCACCACGAACTCTTTGCCGCGATGCAGCAGCGGGCCGTAGGTGGCATTGACCTGCTCGAGGTTCGCCAGCATGTTGCGGTGGGTCAGCATCGCCCCTTTGGCCACGCCGGTGGTGCCCCCGGTGTACTGCAGAAACGCCAGATCTTCCGCAACGATCTCCGGCTTCACGTACTGCATGCGGTAGCCATGCTGCAGCGCGCTGCGAAACGAGATGGCATCCGGCAGGTGGTACTTCGGCACCAGGCGCTTGATGTACTTGACCACGAAGTTCACCAGCGTGCCTTTGGCGGTGGAGAGCTGATCGCCCATGCGCGTCAGGATCACGTGCTTAACCTGAGTTTTCGCCACCACTTTTTCCAGGGTATGGGCAAAGTTGGAGACGATGACGATCGCCGCCGCGCCGCTGTCGTTGAGCTGATGCTCCAGTTCACGCGGGGTGTACAAGGGGTTGACGTTAACCACGATCATCCCGGCGCGCAGGATGCCAAACAGAGCCACCGGATACTGCAGCAGGTTAGGCATCATCAGGGCCACGCGATCGCCCTTCTGTAATCCTAACCCCTCCTGAAGGTAAGCGGCAAAGGCGCGACTACGCTCTTCCAGCTTACGGTAGGTCATCACTTCACCCATATTGATAAACGCCGGTTGGTCAGCGTAGCGGGTGGTGGCATGCTCAAACAGTTCAACCAGGGATTGATAGCGGTCAGGGTTTATCTCCGCAGGAACATCTGCGGGATAACGGTTTAGCCAAACCTTTTTCACTGCATCACCTCTGAAATAGTTATTCGTCGTCATCACAGCCCCTGGTAAATACATTTTGTTAACATTATATTAACTCAGCGTACCAGTTTATTAATTAGGCAATGAGCAGGTTGCGAAGCGCGTCACTATTTTTTTTCTTATTCGACTGAAAACAAAGAAACAGCGGACCGGCCGCTGTTTCTTTGAACTAACATAAACAACAAAATCATTCGGTTACGACGTTTCTCACCTCAGCAGGGCCGGGGTTGTACCAGCCCCAGCCGCCATAGCCGTAACCCCAGGGGCGCGGACCCAGCATCCACGGATCGATGGGCTGCGGGGGCATCACCACCTGCTGCACCACGTTCCAGCGTTTGTAACCGATGGCGTTCATCAGCATAAATTTATACGGCGTGCTGCCCACTTTGCCGTCGACCACGCCGGCAATCGGCCCGACCACGGTGACCAGCTGGCCGCGGTAGTCGACCGGATCGAGGAAGCCGTTAACGTCGGCATAGATCCGCCCACGAGACGGTTCGCCCAGCACAGGCCGTGCGCCGCTGTCCAGCGGTACGGTGGCGATTTCTAAGCGGGTTTTACCCTGCTGGTTCTGCACATTGACCACTTTGCCGCCAAAGCGTGCTTCCTGGCCAACGTACAGCTGCGGGGCGTTCATCACCCGCACTAAATCCTGCTGCGGCGTAGGGCTGGTGCCTTTGATGGCATCCGGCACTGACACGCAGCCGCTTAGCGCAACGGCAACCGCCGCGGCTAACAGCCAGCGAACGCCCTGTTTTTGACCCGCCATGATGCGACTCCTTTTCTCAGTCTTCTTGTTACTGAGATTCACTCGCGGCCTGGAAGTTTCTTCCACGCCACCTCGTTTCGCAAATAAACCGGCTCCGCTTTCTCCACGGCCACGGTTTTCCCCGCCGCCAGCAGGTAACAGGCTAACGGCAGCATATCCTCCGCCGCCGGCAGTTCAATTTCGCCGCTGCTTAAGGTCAGTCCGCTCGCTTTCGCCAGATCCGGCCACGCCTGCCAGCCGGTGCCGACGGTGGCCCATTCGCCGGAAAGCTGTGCCAGCCGTTCGGCTACCGCTTCCGGTTTGAGCACCGCTTCCGTCTCTTCGCCATGCCAGACGCCCTGCTCGTCACGCTGGTACTCGGCCCAGTAGACTTCGCCCATTCGTGCGTCAATGGCCGCCAGCACGCGGGTGGCGCCGGTTTTGCGCCAGGCGCCCTGCGCCATGGTGGCCAGCGTGGAAACGCCGATCATTGGCAGCTCAGCGCCCAGCGCCAGCCCCTGAGCGATACCGATGCCGATGCGCACGCCGGTAAAGCTACCCGGACCGCGGCCAAAGGCCAGCGCGTCCAGCTCGGTCAGCGTGGCGCCGCTCTCGGTGAGGACCTCCTGCACCAGCGGCAGGATACGTTGGGTATGTTCGCGGGGACAAATTTCGAAATGAGCACTAAGGGTGCCATCATTCCACAGCGCCGCGGAGCAGGCCTCTGTGGCGGTATCGATAGCCAAAATTCGCATGGGTGGTCACGCTCTCGTTACATAGTTCAGGCCTTCAGGCAGCCTGTTTTCCGGCAAACGGCCAACCCGCCGCCATGCCGCCCGAAGTCTATTGGGAACCGCTAATTAACAAAATGGCGCGCAGCTTAACACATTTTAGTGCGGATTACCTTGCCGGCGGCACGGCGAGGAAGCGCACCGCCCGGCGGATATCGCGGGTCCGCGGCGCGGGCGGCAGGCTGGCCAGGAACACCGCGCCGTAGGGGCGCATCACCAGCCGGTTGTCGCAGATCACCAGCACCCCGCGATCGTCGATATCGCGGATCAGACGCCCCACCCCCTGTTTGAGGGTGATGACGGCTTCCGGGAGCTGTACTTCATCGAACGGATCGCCGCCGCGCAGCCGACAATCTTCCATGCGCGCTTTCAGCAGCGGGTCGTCTGGCGAAGTAAACGGCAGCTTATCGATAATCACCAGCGACAGCGCATCACCGCGCACGTCGACCCCTTCCCAGAAGCTGCTGGTGGCCACCAGCAGGGCGTTGCCGGCGCTGACGAATTGCTGCAGCAGTTGGCCTTTGCTGGTTTCCCCCTGCAGCAACACCGGTAGCGTCATGGTGGCGCGGAACTGCTCCGCCAGATCGCGCATCATGGCGTGCGAGGTACACAGCATAAAGCAGCGACCGTCGTTGGCCTCGATCAGCGGCTTGAGCATCGCCGCCAGGTGGCGCGCCGCGCCAGGCTGGTTCGGCAGCGGCAGATTGCGCGGCACGCAGAGCAGCGCCTGATGTTGATAATCAAAGGGGCTCGGCAGCAACAGGGACTGCGCCTCATCGATCCCCAGCCGGGCAGTGAAGTGATGCAGATCGTCGTTGACTGACAGCGTCGCCGAGGTAAAGATCCAGCTTCCCGACTTCTGCGCCATCACCTCTTTAAACTTCTCGGCCACGGTCAACGGCGTCAGGGCGAGAGTAAAGTGGCGCGAGGTGCACTCATACCAGTAGCTGTAGCCCGGCTGGTTAATCTCTTTCAGCCGCTTTAAGCGCCCGCGATAGAGGGTGGCGCGCTCAAAGGCGGCATCGAGCAGCGCCGAGCGGCCCAGCGAAAGTTTGGCGACGTCATAGCATAGCTCGAGCGCGTCATCGAGCAGCAGCAGCGCGCGCTGAATGTGGCTATCCGCCAGCAGTTCGCGCAGATTGCCGCGATAGCCGGGATCCCCCAGCTGCAGGCGAAAATCCTGAGCGCTTTGCGCCAGGCGGTCGGCGCATTTTTGCAACTGCTGGGTGTCTTTCAGTTCGGTGCGGTAGGCGATGGTGATGTCTTTCGCCAGATCCAGCAGCTGGCGGCTGGAGAGCGACTGACCAAAGTACTGACTGGCGATATCCGGCAACTGATGGGCTTCATCGAAGATCATCACTTCCGCCTCGGGGATCAGCTCGGCAAAGCCGCTCTCTTTGACCACCATATCGGCCAGGAACAGGTGATGGTTGACCACCACCACGTCGGCGTCCATCGCTTTTTTACGCGCCTTCACCACGAAGCAATCTTTATACAGTGGGCAGTCGCTACCGAGACAGTTATCGTTGGTGCTGGTGACCAGCGGCCAGGCCTGGGAGTCTTCCGCCACGCTGGCGCAGGTGCTGATATCGCCATCCTGGGTTTGATTCGACCAGGAGCGCAGGAGGATCACATCACTGAGGGTTTGTACCGGCAGATCGCCGCCCGCCAGCGCCTGCTGCTCAAGACGTTCAAGGCACAGGTAGTTGGAGCGCCCTTTAAGCAGCGCCAGTTTACCGGTGAATTTGAGCGCCTTGGCGACGGTGGGCAGATCGCGGCTATAGAGCTGATCCTGCAGCGCTTTCGAGCCGGTGGAGATAATCACCTTTTTTTTCGCCCGCAGCGCAGGCGCCAGGTAAGCGTAGGTTTTACCGGTTCCGGTCCCCGCTTCCACCACCAGCGGTCGGGAGGCCTCAATCGCTTCGCTCACCGCTTTCGCCATCTGGCGCTGCGGCTCGCGCGGCTTAAATCCCGGTATGGCTTTGGCTAACTGGCCGTCTGCTGCAAAATCGTCGATCACATTGCCCCCTGGTTATTTGGACAGTGATTATGTCAGGGAGGACGGCGTTTCGCCAGTCCAGGTAGTGACGCGAGCGGAACATTATGGCAGTCTTGCCGCAGCCGAATGGAATGCTCAAAGAGGAAAAAGAAATGACAATTACGCGTATTGATGCCGAAGCCCGTTGGTCAGACGTGGTGATCCACAACCAGACCCTGTACTACACCGGCGTGCCGGCAAATCTTGATGCCGACGCCTTCGAGCAGACCGCCAATACCCTGGCGCAGATTGACGCGGTGCTGGAAAAACAGGGCAGCGACAAGTCGCGTATTCTTGACGCCACCATCTTCCTCGCCGATAAAAGCGACTTTGCGGCGATGAATAAAGCCTGGGACGCGTGGGTGGTGGCCGGTCACGCCCCGGTGCGCTGCACGGTGGAAGCGACGCTGATGAACCCGCAGTATAAAGTTGAGATCAAAATTATCGCCGCGGTGTAACTCGTTATACCGTGCCTCCCGAGGTCGGCGAGACACGGTATCTGTAGGCCGTATAAGGCGGCACGCCGCCATCCGGCAACGTGCACCTAATGCCTGATGGCGCTGCGCTTATCAGGCCTACAAACCCGGACACCACATCAGTTGTTCCTTCAACTGCAGCGTCTCCTGCGGCAGGCATTTCAGCACATCGCGATAGCTGGCGGAGTGTTTTGCATAACCACGGGCTGACTGCAGCAGCACCCGCAGCGCGCTATCCCACACAATGCCCTGCAGGTCACTGTACGGCCAGAGATCGGGTTCACGGATAAACGGCACCAGGTAATCTATCCCCTGCTTCACTCCTCGCCCGTCGCGGATGGTGTTCCAGCGATCGAATTCGACATGCTCGGCATAGCGATTCAGCAGCAGATGCGCCTCCAGATTAAACAGCGAGTAATGGAAAGGAATGGTGCGCTCAAGCTCCATGGTCTGCTTGCCATCCTGGTCAATCTGCGCCGCCATTCGCTGGGTGATCCCCTGCGCAATGATCCGCGCCGCCAGTCCTTTATCGCCGTAGAATAGCGCGTTAACCGTCCGCTGGGCGTCGTACCAGGTGCCGTGGTTGTTGTGCCAGACATACTCTGAATGGCCGATTTCGCTGTAGTACATCCAGTGGTTAAAATCCCGGAACCACTGGTGCAGGCCGATAATATCGTCGGTATCCAGCACGTTCGCCGGGCTAATCAAGCCGATGGTATCGACCACCATCCACATTAATCGGGTATCTATCAGCCCGGTGCCGCGACCGGAGACAATCCCCGGAATTGCCTGACCATAGTTCAGATGCGGGTTCATTCGCGTCTCTGGATCCAGGAACCAGCAGCGGATCTGCGCGGCCGCCGCCTGGGCATAGTGGCGCTGACCAGTGAAGTACCACGCCAGCCCCAGGGTCAGGCAGCGTTCGCACATGCGGATAATGCGCGAGGTGTCGGTATCATTATTTTCACACTGCGGATTGATATGTCCGTCGCGGCGAATATACGGTAGCCCGTTGGGACGCCGTGGGTTCGGCCACCAGTAGGTACCCAGGCTGTAGTAATCGTGCGCGTCGCCGCTCGCCGGCCGCAGTTTTTTATGCACAACGCTTTCCGGCGCTTCACGACGCAGAATATCGGCCTGCGAAACCAGCTTGCTCAGCGCCAGCTGCAGCGGCGAGAACGGCTGTTTTAATCCCGCACGCGCGTTTTCCAGACAGCTTTCGTCAAGGGTGTACAACTTCATCGCCACGTCAGACGCCCTCCCGGCAGGCTATACGTTGACCGCTTTGCGCATCGAACAGATGCACGCCAGAAAGCTTCGGCTGCAGCCAGATGCTGTCGCCCTCTTTCACCGCCAGTCGCTGTTTAAATACCGAAGTAAACGCCCCGCCGCCGGTATCGCAGAACAACTGCATATCCGAACCGGTGTTCTCTACCGCCGTGACCTTCGCCGCCAGCGCATCATCGCGGGCCTCATGCACCACGTTGACCTGCTCAGGGCGAATGGCATACACCACCTGTTGACCATTGGTGACCGCTAACCCCGCAGGTAATGCCAGAAGCGAACCATCTTTCAGCCGCAGACTGGTCGCCTCTCCGTTCAATACGACCTCGCCGGGCAGCTGGTTAATCTCCGGCGAACCAATAAACCCGGCAACAAACAGATTCGCCGGCTGGTCGTACAGCTCCAGTGGGGTACCCGCCTGCTCGATGCGCCCATCGCGCAGGACCACAATCATCTGCCCCATGGTCATGGCTTCGATCTGATCGTGGGTGACGTACACCGAAGTGGTTTTCAGCCGGCGATGCAGTTCGCGGATCTCACCCCGCACCTGGGTACGCAGCTTGGCGTCGAGGTTGGATAGCGGTTCATCAAACAAAAACACCTGCGGTTTACGCACGATGGCACGTCCCATCGCCACGCGCTGCCGCTGGCCGCCGGAGAGATCCTTTGGTAAGCGCTCCAGCAGGGGATCCAGCCCCAGCAGCGCAGCGGCTTCATTTACCTTCTGGTTAATCTCCGCTTTCGGCAACTTAGCCATCTTGAGCGCAAAGCCCATATTTTCCCGCACCGTCATCTGCGGATAGAGGGCGTAGCTCTGGAACACCATGGCAATGTCGCGCAGCTTCGGCTCGACGTCGGTAACATTGCGTTCATTGATATGTACTTCCCCGCCGGAAATCTCCTCCAGGCCGGCAATCATGCGCAGCAGCGTCGACTTGCCGCAGCCGCTGGGCCCGACAAGCACGCAGAACTCGCCGTCCGGAATGGTCAGCGACACATCCTTTATCACGTGCGCATCACCATACGATTTACGTACGCTATTCAGTACAACAGATCCCATGGGTAACTCCTTATCCTTTGACCGCGCCGGACATAATCCCGCGATTGAAATGTTTTTGCAGACCGAGATAGACGATGATGCTGGGCAGCATCGCCAGCAGCGTAATGGCGATAAAAATGTTTGGCGTGATGCTCTCGTCGGTACGCAGCGTGCCGAGGATCACCGGAATGGTGTTCAGGCTGTCGTGATTGACCACAATCAGCGGCAGCAGGTACTGGTCCCAAATCATAATGAAGCCGAAGGTGACTACCGTGCCAAGCGCCGGTTTCACCAGCGGCAGGATCACGTGAAAGAAAATCTGCCATTCGTTGGCGCCATCAATGCGCGCCGCCTCTTCCAGCTCTTTCGGGATCGCCGACATAAATTCCGTGAGCACAAAGATGGAAAACGCCCAGCCAACGACCGGCAGTATCATCCCGAGATAGCTGTTGTAGAGTGAGGCATCGATCAGCGGCAGCCGCCAGTTGATGATCATGTACAGCGGGATCGCAATCACCTCTTCCGGCAGCATCATGGTCGACAAAATAATCAGACTGACCAGCGCCACGCCGCGAAACTTCTTACGGGCCAGGGCATACGCCGCCAGCGCGCTGACCGACACCTGCAAAACGGTGCCGAAGAACACCACCAGGATGGAGTTCAACAGATACTGCCAGACACCGATATCCCGCCAGGCGAAGATGAAATTTTCAAACGAGAACTGATTCGGCCAGGCCAGCAGCTCACCCGGTTTCACCGGCGCACCGCTGAATGCCGTGGCGACGATGCCCCAGAACGGTCCGACAAAAACGATCAGCAGCAGCGCGTAGATGCACCAGCGCCCTGCGGTATCCCAACGTTGACTTAACATCGCGGCTCCTTAGTAACGTGCAATACGTTTTTTCAGCGTCAGATGACAGATGGTTAAGAAAACCGTGAAGGCGAACAGCAGAAACGACACCGCCGACGCGTAGCCATAGTCAAACTGCTCAAACCCCAGTTTGTAGATATGGGTCATGACCATTTCCGTCGCGTTAGATGGCCCGCCGCCGGTGGTGGCGTACACCTCGGCAAACACGCGGAAACCGCGGATAAAGGAGAGCATCAGCACCACCGAGAGCGCCGGGATCATGCCGGGCAGCGTGACGTAGCGCAGACGATTCCACCAGTTAGCGCCGTCGACGTTCGCCGCATCGTATAAATCGCGGCTGATCCCCGCCAGACCGGCAATAAAGATCACCATGTTGTAAGGCACCGCTTTCCAGATGTGCAACAGCATGATGACCCACAGCGCCTGGTCGGAACTGGCAAGAAAGCCTTGGTCGGCCACGCCAAACCAGCTGAGAATGTGGTTAATCACGCCGTTTGGCGTCGGGTTGAATAAAATACGCCACATTTCGGCGACGATCGCCGCGCTGGTGACGGCGGGTAAAAAGATGGCGGTGCGAATAAAACGCAGGTGGCGCGCCGGGCCTTCCAGCAGCATCGCAAGGAAGAACGCCAGGATAGCCGCAGCGAACATCGTGACTACCACATACAGCAGCGTATTCACCACCGCCGCGTGCAGCTCGACGTCGGGAAAAGCACGGGTAAAGTTATCGAGTCCTACCCACTCGTTCGGCTGATTAAAGTTGACCTTGTAAAAGCTCATCACCAGACCCTGAATCATCGGGATGAACTTAAACCAGCTAAAAATAATTAACGCAGGCGCTAAAAACAGCCACGGGATCAGCGCCCGCTTACGCTTTGCGCTCAGCCATCCGATCGAGTCAGGCGACGCGGCCTGCTTCATCGGCGAGGACTTCGTCTCATGCAGCGTCATCACGGTTGTCCTCAGTTAGCCAGCACATTTTGTTTTTTCAGCTCAGCGTTCACCTTGCCGTCTATACTCTCCAGCTCGCCGGCGATCGGGCTGTTGCAGTCGGCAAAAATACGGTTAAAGCCCTCGGCGGCCACCTGACGCACCGGCGTCCAGTTGGGAATTTGCGGCACATAGCGTCCCTGTTGATTGTAAAGCCTGGCGAAAGTCTCCCAGCGGGCGTCCTGATAGACGGCTTTGACGTCGACGTTCTTATTCACCGGCAGGCGCACCACCGGAATATGCTGGCTGCCTTTACCCATGCCGATTTCCTGACCTTCCGCCGAGATCATAAATTCGATAAATTTACGCGCGGCGTCTTTTTGTTTGCTGCTCTTCATCATAAAGACCGTGGTGCCCTCCGCGAGCGTGGCCTCACCTTTTGGCCCTGCTACCGGAACCACTTCAAAATTGTCTTTACCCGGGTCTTTATCAAACAGCGCGATATGGTACGGGCCGCTAAAGAACATGCCGCTTTGCCCGGAGCGGAAAGACGGGATGACGTCGGCGGTGGTGGCATTGATCGCCCCCGGCTGGGTGACTTTTTCGCACATCATGGTGCGTATAAAGGTCATCGCCTGAACCACTTCTGGCGTATTGAGCGATGCGCGGAATTTGCCGCCCTCTTCTTTGACGAAATCCCCTCCCGCCTGCCAGATAAAGCTGCTCATAAACCAGCTGGCGTAGCCGCGCGTCGTGGAGGCGGGGACGATAAAGCCGTAGGTATCGTTTTTACCGTTGCCGTCAGGATCCTGGGTGGTAAAGGCTTTCGCCAGGGTCTGAATATCTTCCCAGCTTTTAGGCTGTGGCAGCCCAAGCTTTTCCCGCCAGTCTTTGCGTATAAACAGGGCGAAGGTTTGGGCGGAGGTCGGCACACCGTAGTACTTACCGTCGATATAGCGGGTACTCTTCCATGCGGTTGGGAAGAGCAGGTCGCCGCCGGAGATCGACTGCGGATCTATTTCCTCAGCAATACCCAACTGGATAAACTGCCCCAGCGAAGCCGCGTCGTTAAAAATCAGATCGGGCAAAGAATTACCCGCCGTGGCGCGCGCCAGGCGCTGTTCAAAGTCAGTAGTGGCGTTAAAGTACTCAATTTTGATACCGGTTTTTGCTTCAAATTTCTCCGCCTCTTGCTTGTATATATTTTTCGAGTCGTTGCTGGCGCGGATCCAGACGTTGAGGGTCGTGGCGGCATAGCTTTGGCTCACGCCGAGTCCAAGCGCGGTGAGTAGTAATAATGAGCGGAATTTATTCGCAGACATGATTGCATATCCTTTATTGTTGGACACAAAGGTAATTAAATTCTCAATTAATACGCAGGAATTAATTTGAATATCGCTCAGGCGTTAAAACAGCTGACGCAAGAAATATTTCCATTCATTAGATAGAAACACACCCATCAATACAACCACAGTAAAAAGAAATTGCGTTTCAAAAACAAAAAAGTTGAATCAGATCACATGGAAAAGTGACAATGAAAGTTACACCACAAAAATAAACATTAAAATCAATTAATTATAAATTTACATTTTTTGTTGAAACAATCAAAAAATATAGAAAAACGCTGAATTCCGTGATGAACATAACATTAAAAAGGTCATTATCCATCGATAGCGATAAATTTGATGAACGTCACACAAAAAATAACTTTGTCTTTTACACTGCTCGCCACTGTATATTCAAATATATTCTTTTTAATTAAATCGCCTGTTTTACGCGTTATTTAAATACGCGACAGGCTTAAATCCGTTGTTATCTTTTCTCACACTTGCAGAAGGGTTATCACCATGAACGCAATACCTCGCCGAGGTTGGTTATGCGTTGCGCTATTTTGTTCCAGCCTTAGCGCTTCTCTGCATGCCGCCGAGCCGTACACGCTGGACGAAAAGGATTTAGCCTTTAGCCGCCAGCAAATTGCCGCCAAAGATCCGTTGTTTGTTCTGGCGCAGGCGGCCTTGCTAAAAAAAGCCGATCTGGCGCTCACGCATCCGCTGCGCTCAGTGATGGACAAAACGCTGGTCGCTGCCAGCGGCAACAAACACGACTACTATAGTTTCCCCCCTTACTGGTGGCCGAATCCCGATACCAAAGACGGGCTGCCGTATATCCGCAAAGATGGGCAAACCAACCCGGACGCCAATAGCGATGCCACCGATAAAAACCGCCTGGTGAAGATGAGTCAGGATGTATCAACCCTGGCGCTGGCATGGTACTTCTCCCACGACGCTCGCTACGCACAAAAAGCGGCAGCCCAGTTGAAGGCCTGGTTTCTCGACCCACAGACGCGTATGAACCCCAATCTGCAATACGCCCAGGCCATTCCCGGCATTAACACCGGGCGCGGTATCGGCATTATTGATAGCCGGGCGCTGGTTGAGGTGGTGGACGCTATCGCCCTACTGCAATCCTCTGCGGTGCTTAGCGAGAAGGACGTGAGTGCGTTGAAGCAGTGGTTTGGCGAGTACTATCACTGGATGACCACCAGCCAGAATGGTTTCGAAGAAGATAACTGGCATAACAACCACGGCAGCTATTTTGACATGCAGGCCGTCACCTTCGCCCTGTTTAGCGGCAAAACCGACGAGGCGAAACAGCGCCTGTATCTCACCCAGCTACGGCGCATTGCCGGTCAATTTGATATCGAAGGCCGTCAGATGGCCGAGCTGGAGCGTACGCGGCCCTGGCACTACAGTAATTTCAACCTTGAAGCCTACAACCGCCTCGGGCGACTGGGCGAGAAAGCGGGCGTCGATATCTGGAACTTCACCCTTGATGACCATAGTCTGCGCAAAGGCTATCAGTACATCGCCGGATTTATTAACAGCGATACCCCATGGCCATGGAAAGACATCGATAACATGGATGACCAAAAAGCGCTGCGCAATATCGCCACTGCCGCCCACGCCTGGCCGGAAGATCCACTGTTCCGTAACAAAGCGCAGTGGCTACGGGCGAAATATCCCGACGATATCACCACTCTTATCGCCCCGCTTTTACCATCCTCAGAGGTCAGGGAAAACCGCTAATGAAACAATTTACTGGGCTCTGGCCCAATATTGTCGAACGTGCCGCAGCCCATAGCGGGCTGCTCGAACGGCTCGTGAAGGATGCGCAGCCGGTACTACATGCCGCATTACGCATTCCGCAGACCGGGATTGCCAGCTGGAATCTCTACTACTTTTGCCCGCACCACGGCGTACGATTAACGTGGCGAGCGGACATGCCCCTCCAGCATGCCTGCCCGGTCGATAATGAAATTTTGCGCGGCGAACCGTGGGACAGCGCGTGGTGGCGCGAAATGAACGGGCGTAATGCCAGCGCATGCCAGCAGCTCGGCCTGCTATGGCAACTGACCGGTGAGAGAGCCTGGCGCGATAAAGTACGCGCCTTACTGATGGGCTACGCGGATGTTTATCCGGGCTATGAAGTCCACGGTGATATTCCCAACAACGGGCCGGGTAAAATGAATGCCCAGACCCTGTGCGAAGCCAACTGCATTCTGGACATGGCGCTGGGTTACGATTTTATTAGCGACAGCCTGACGCCTGGCGAACAGCAGCACATCAGGGAAAACTTGTTGCGCTGTGCGGCCACGTTTTTGCGGCAGCATCGCACGCCGCAGATCCATAACCATGAAGTCAAAATCAATGCGGCGCTGGCTGTACTTGGCTTCATCCTCGAAGATGAGGATCTACTGGAGTTTGCCGTTTTTCAGCCGTACGGCTTGCGCTGGCAACTGGAAAATGGCCTGCTGGCAGAGGGGCTATGGTTTGAGGGTTCGATTCACTACCACTACTACGCGCTGCAGGGCTTTTTCGCCTTTGAGAAGCTGGCGCGCGGCACCCGCTGGAGCCTGCTGGATGGCCCCTGGTATCAGCCGATGCTGAAATTCCCGCTGTCGCTGCTGCTGCCGGATGGCACATTCCCGCGGCTGAATGACTGTCTTGCCGGGCAGGAAAAGCTGCAGCACCGGGATCTGTACGAATTCGCCTGGTTTATCTGGCGCGATCCGCTGTATGCCGCCGTGCTGCAATTCACCGAAACGGAGCCTGACGAGGGTGAGACGTTGCTGTGGCGCCATCATCCGCTGCCTGAGTCACCGCTGACGCCGATCCCCCAGCAATCCTTTTTTGCACCGGGCGCGGGGTTGACCCTGTGGCGACGTCCGAAGCAACAGCTGGCGGTGCTGATTAAACACAGTCCCTGGGGAGGGGAACACGACCACTACGACAGACAAAGCCTGATGCTATGGCAGCGCGACGGCTGGTTGTTGCCGGATCCTGGCACCACCGGCTACGGGGCGGAAATGCATTATGACTATTATAAAAACAGCGCCACGCATAATACGCTGTCAGTTAACCAGAGCAATCAGCCCCCTGCCATCCCGACGGTGCTGGGCTGGCATATGGCTGACGACGTTTTCTGGCTGGATTGTGAGACCGACTGGGGTAAACCGCCGCCTGCGCTCGACAGTCATAGTCGAGTCGAATGGGACCAGGAGTCCTGGCGTGACGTACGCTTTCGCCGCCGCCTGTTGTGGCTTGAAGAGGTTTTGATCGATCTCTCAACGGTGGAAAACCCGCATCGCCAGCAGCTCGACTGGACGCTGCATCTGGCTGCCGAGGCACTGGATCAGAACGGTACACCGCAGCCTTTTTCGCTCAGCGGACCGCTGCGGCATATGAAGAAGGCAACGATGACGTCGCTGAATGGCTGTCAACCGCGCCACTTTGTGCGGGACGGCAGCACTATCGCGCTTTGGCTGGCGGGCGACGGCGAGCTTTGGCAAGGGCAGGCCCCTGATAACCCGGCAATAACCGACCTTAGCTATCTGGTTATCCGCAATCATCTTCCACAGGCGCGTTTTGTCGGTCTGTGGGATCTGGCCAACGGTAACCCGCTTACCGAAGCTCATGTGGATCCCACGCCAAAGGGAACCCGAGTGACCTTCTGGCGCAGTCATCACATGACGCAGGTGATGCTATATGACGAACCCGGACGGGCCCCTGATGTGATCCTGCAGAGGAGGTAAGGTTTCTCACCCGAGCAAGACGAAACGGATTTACTGGTCTTCGTCCTCATCTTCGTCTTGATCTTCATCCTCATCTTCAAAGCGCGCGACGATCTGCTCGCCGGTATGCGTTGCGCGCAGCTCTTCCGCCACCAGGGCAATCGCCTGGCCGCTGCTCATCCCCTGGGCCATTAGCTCATGGATACGTTCGACCGCTTTTTGCTGTTGCTCGTGGCTCAGCGAAGGTAAACCTGCAAACATCTTTTACTCCTGCTACATTGTGGGGCGTAATTATTTCACGCCGTCCCCGCCTACGCCAGAGGGACGGCAACGTTCAGGATCGAGAAAGATGTTGTCCCCCGCGATTATTACCCTGCCCTGGCGCCCGGATGCGGCCGAACACTATTTTGCGCCGTTAAGCGCCCTGCCCTGGGCGATGCTGCTGCATTCCGGCTTTGCCGACCATCCGCATAACCGCTTTGATATTCTGGTGGCTGCCCCGCGCGCCACGCTGCTGACGCGCGGTGAACAGACGTGGGTCGATGACGGCGAAACCGCTTTTGTCTCCGCGGAAGATCCGCTGCAACTGCTTCAACAGCAGTTGGATCGTCAGCCGTTCACGCCGCAGCCCCATGACGATCTGCCGTTTCTTGGCGGCGCGCTGGGACTATTCGGGTACGATCTGGGCCGTCGCTTTGAGCGTCTCCCTTCGCACGCCCAGGCCGATATCGCGCTGCCGGATATGGCGGTGGGGATCTATGACTGGGCGCTGATTGTCGACCATCAGCGCCAGCAAATTTCGCTGCTCAGCTATGACGATCCGCAGCAGCGCCTGCAGTGGCTGCAGGCGCAATCCCGTCCGGCGATGAAACCTTTCGCCCTGACCTCTGCCTGGCAGTCAAATATGAGCCGCCAGCAGTACGGCGAGAAATTTCGCCAGGTGCAGGCCTATCTGCACAGCGGCGACTGCTATCAGGTCAACCTCGCCCAGCGTTTGCAGGCCCGCTACGTCGGTGATGAATGGCAGGCCTTCCGCCAGCTGAACGTTGCCAACCGCGCCCCCTTTAGCGCCTTTATTCGCCTCGAGGAAGGGGCGATTTTAAGCCTGTCGCCGGAGCGATTTATTCAGTTGCGCCAGGGAGAGATCCAGACGCGCCCGATAAAAGGTACTCTGCCGCGGCTCGATTCGCCGCAGGAAGATGCGCGGCAGGCTGAGAAGCTGGCGAACTCCCCGAAAGACCGCGCCGAGAATTTAATGATTGTCGACCTGATGCGCAACGACATCGGCCGCGTCGCCGTGCCGGGCAGCGTGCGGGTCCCCGAGCTGTTCGTGGTGGAGCCGTTCCCGGCGGTCCATCATCTGGTCAGCACCATCACCGCCCGCTTACCGGCGACGCTGCACGCCAGCGATCTGCTGCGCGCCGCCTTCCCCGGGGGGTCTATCACTGGCGCCCCGAAGGTCCGGGCGATGGAGATTATCGATGAACTGGAACCTCAGCGACGTAACGCCTGGTGCGGGAGCATTGGCTACCTGAGCTATTGCGGCAATATGGATACCAGCATCACCATTCGCACCCTGACGGCCTGGCAGGGGCAACTGTATTGCTCCGCTGGAGGCGGTATCGTCGCGGACAGCGAGGAAGATGCGGAATATCAGGAAACTTTTGATAAAGTTAATCGTATCCTGCACCAACTGGAGAACTAGACCATGGCGGACCACGCCCTCAATCTGGATGATTTTCTGTCCCGCTTCCAGCTGCTGCGCCCCCAGCCTTCGCGCCATGCGCTCAATCAGCGGCAGGCGGCGGTGCTGGTGCCGATCGTGCGCCGGCCGCAGCCCGGCCTGCTGCTGACCCAGCGTTCGCCGTTGCTGCGCAAGCACGCCGGTCAGGTCGCCTTTCCCGGCGGCGCGGTAGATAATACCGATGCGACGCTTATCGCCGCCGCCCTGCGCGAAGCCCAGGAAGAAGTCGCGATCCCCCCGGAAGCCGTCGAGGTGATCGGCGTTCTGCCGCCAGTGGACAGCGTCACCGGTTTTCAGGTGACGCCGGTGGTGGGTATTATCCCCCCCAATCTGCACTATCATGCCAGCCAGGACGAAGTCTCCGCAGTATTTGAGATGCCCCTCGCCGAAGCCCTGCGTCTGGGGCGCTACCATCCGCTCGACATCCACCGTCGGGGCAACGATCACCGCGTCTGGCTCTCCTGGTACCAGCATTATTTTGTCTGGGGAATGACCGCCGGGATCATTCGCGAGCTGGCGTTGCAGATAGGCGCTCGACCTTAGCTATACTGATTATGAGAGGGCGCTCTCACTATTAGTAAAATCGCGGTTATCCATTAGTTTAATTCATGTGAATAGTTCAACTGGCAGCGCGCTTCCCTCTTACACTATGCGCAGTTATTACATCGTTACCGCACCCGCGGTAACCCTGTCAGGAGTATTATCGTGATTAGTCTATTCGACATGTTCAAGGTGGGGATTGGTCCCTCATCTTCCCACACTGTTGGCCCGATGAAGGCCGGTAAACAGTTCGTCGATGACCTGGTCGAAAAAGGATTGCTTAATGCGGTGACCCGTGTGGCGGTTGACGTCTACGGCTCGCTGTCATTAACCGGCAAAGGCCACCATACGGACATCGCCATTATCATGGGACTGGCGGGCAATCAGCCCGATACGGTCGATATTGACGCGATCCCGGCATTTATCCGTGACGTCGAGGCGCGCGGCCGACTGCTGCTGGCCAACGGCCAGCACGAGGTCGACTTCCCGGCGGATGACGGCATGCGTTTTCGCAGCGACAACCTGCCGCTGCACGAAAACGGCATGACCATTCATGCCTGGGCCGGCGAGAAAGAGATCTACTGCAAGACCTATTACTCGATTGGCGGCGGCTTTATCGTCGATGAAGAGCACTTCGGCAAAGAAAACGCCAACGAATTGCAGGTGCCCTACCCGTTTAAATCGGCGCAGGAAATGCTGGCGTATTGTAAAGAGACCGGCCTGTCGCTCTCCGGGATGGTGATGCAAAACGAGCTGGCGCTGCACAGCAAAAAAGAGATCGAGGACTATTTCGCCAACGTCTGGCAGACCATGCGCGCCTGTATCGACCGCGGGATGAACACCGAAGGCGTGCTGCCTGGTCCGCTGCGCGTGCCGCGTCGCGCCTCGGCGCTGCGTCGTCTGCTGGTGGCCAGCGATAAGCTCTCCAGCGATCCGATGAACGTCGTTGACTGGGTCAATATGTTCGCACTGGCGGTCAATGAAGAGAACGCCGCCGGCGGTCGCGTGGTGACCGCGCCGACCAACGGCGCCTGCGGCATCGTTCCGGCGGTACTCGCCTATTACGACCACTTTATCGAATCCGTCAGCCCGGAAATTTATATCCGCTACTTTATGGCCTGCGGGGCGATCGGCGCGCTGTACAAGATGAATGCCTCCATTTCCGGAGCGGAAGTCGGCTGTCAGGGTGAAGTAGGCGTTGCCTGCTCGATGGCGGCGGCGGGCCTGGCTGAACTGCTCGGCGCCAGCCCGGAACAGGTTTGCGTGGCGGCGGAGATCGGCATGGAACACAACCTCGGCCTGACCTGCGACCCGGTCGCCGGCCAGGTGCAGGTGCCATGCATTGAACGTAACGCCATCGCCTCCGTCAAGGCAATCAACGCCGCGCGAATGGCGATGCGCCGTACCAGCGAACCGCGCGTCTCGCTCGACAAAGTGATCGAGACCATGTACGAAACCGGTAAAGACATGAACGCCAAGTACCGCGAAACCTCCCGCGGCGGCCTGGCGATTAAAGTTCAGTGTGACTAAACTGTTCGTCCCCCCCTGCGCCCGCAAAGCGCGCAGGGGGATAACCCTGGTGACTGAAATCTCCCTGATGCGCCTTCAACGGCGCATTTTCTTTTTTCTATACCTGGCGATATTCTGCCACTACAATTGCTCTATTAAATAAGCCACGCTTAACCACTCGTCCTGTCGACAGGGTGTCGCACATGCAGACTGCACAAAAAGTCATTACGGCCTATCGTCGCAAACGCATTATTGTCTGCCTGCTGGTAGCCCTGCTAACCCTGGGTACCACCTTAGCTATCCGATTTATTTCACAGCGTAGCGTAAATGAAGAGTACATTCGCACTGCCGCCAGCCAGCGGGTCACGGCGCTGGATAACATCCTGCGTCCGCTGAGCGCAGAGCGGGCGACGCTACTCTCCCTGGTCGACAAACCCTGCATGGATATTCATCTCACACTGCGCAAAATGGCGGCCTCGCTGCAGACGGTCCGCTCCGTCGCGCTGGTGGCGTCAGGGATGATCTACTGTTCCAGTATCTTTGGGCAACGGCAGGCGGATCTGCACCAGCTGCAGCCCGCGCTTCCGGCTCACCACCCCTTACTGCTCTTTTCTACCGACAACTCACTGCTCAAAGGCACACCGGTGCTGATCCAGTGGTATCCAGCCTCGGAAAGCGGCTTCGACGGCGTGATGTTAATTGTCAATATCGAACTGCTGGGGACCTTAATTCTCAAAGAAAAATCGCCCCTGATCAGCGACGTCAGCCTGCAGGTCGGCGACCATTATTTTATCAGCGGCCTCGGCCTGATTGACAAAGCGCACGCCCCGCAGGCGTCAGTGATTTATCGCCAGCGCTCCACAGAATTTCCCTTTACCATCAACATTAACGGTCCGGGCGCCGCGACTATCGCGCTGGAGGAGCTGCCCGGTGAGCTGCCGCTGGCCCTCATCTTCAGCCTGTTGATGACCGGCATCGCCTGGCTGGCCACCGCCGGCAGAATGAGTTTCTCGCGAGAGATAAGTCTCGGCATCACGGCCCGGGAATTTACCCTCTGGTGCCAGCCGCTGCAGGATGCGCGCAGCGGACGCTGCTGCGGGGTGGAGATCCTGCTGCGCTGGAACAACCCCCGCCGCGGCGAGATTTCGCCCGAGGTATTTATTCCCATCGCCGAAGGGGACAATCTGATTATTCCCCTCACCCGCTATGTGATCGCCGAAACCGCCCGCCGCCTGGATGCCTTCCCCAGCGAGCCGCATTTTCATATCGCGATTAATGTCGCTGCCCGTCACTTTGCCCACGGTTTGCTGCTGCATGACCTGCACAATTACTGGTTTAGCGTCAATCCGGTACAACAGCTGGTGGTTGAACTCACCGAACGCGATGTCCTGCAGGATGGCGACCAGCACATGGCCGAACATTTGCATTTAAAAGGGGTCCAGCTGGCGATAGATGATTTTGGCACCGGTAACAGCTCGCTCTCGTGGCTGGAAAAACTGCGGCCGGACGTGCTGAAGATCGACCGCTCGTTTACCAGTTCCGTCGGGATAGACAGCGTCAATGCCACGGTGACGGATATTATTATAGCCCTCGCCGACCGTCTGAATATCGTTACCGTGGCCGAAGGGGTGGAGACGCTGGAGCAGGAAAGCTATCTCCGGGGCCACGGCGTCGATGTGCTGCAGGGATTTTATTATGCCCGGCCGATGCCGATAGAGGCGTTTCCGGCGTGGCTGGCAGACAGAGAGGGGCAGAAAAGCGAGGGGGGAGAATAGCTCGCCGGCCACAGGGGCCGACGAGCAGGGCAATTACTCTTCTTCGTCGCTCAGCGGACGGGTGACCACCGCGCGGACCAGGTCGACCCGGTAATCATTCGCTTCCACCACGGTAAACTGCAGCGGCGGTAGCGACACGGTGTCGCCAATGCGCGGGATATGGCCATTGACAGCGATCACCAACCCGGCCACCGTGGCAATATCCTCATCTTCATTGACCAGCGCATCCAGTCCAAGCGCCTGCTGCAGCGCATGCAGGTCGGTCGAGCCTTTGATCAGCCAGCCATCGCCGTCAATGACGATCTCCGGCGTCTCATCGGCATCCGGGAATTCACCGGCGATGGCTTCCAGGACGTCCAGCGGCGTCACCAGCCCCTGTACCATGCCAAACTCGTTGGTCACGATGACAAAGCTGCCGCGCGCGCGGCGCAGAACGCCGAGCAGATTGATCGGGTCCAGCGTTTCCGGGACGACAATCGCCGGGGAGGCAGAGGCCAGCGCCGCAACGTTTTCGCCCGCCTCAAGGGCCACCAGCAACTCTTTCGCCCGCACGATACCAATGATTTCATCCAGCTCTCCGCGGCAGACCGGGAACAGACTGTGCGGCGACGAGAGCAGCTGACGACGAATTTCGTCATCACTCTGTTCGGCGTCAACCCAGCTGATTTCACCGCGCGGGGTCATAATACCGCGCAGGGAGCGCTGGGCCAGCGTCAGCACGCCGTTAATCATGTAACGTTCTTCTTCGGCAAACGCCCCTTCCGGCACCGGTATGGCTGCCGGGCTGTCAGCGTCATGGCTGACGGAGGTCTGTTTCCGGCCGCCCATCAGGCGCAGGATCGCATCCGCGGTACGGGCACGCAGCGGCAGCGTCGACTGATGTCGGACAAAGTTGCGTCGCGCCACCTGGTTAAAGAACTCGATGATGATCGAGAAACCGATCGCCGCGTACAGATACCCTTTCGGAATATGGAAGCCAAACCCTTCCGCCACCAGGCTCAGGCCGATCATCAACAGGAAGCTCAGACAGAGCACCACCACCGTCGGGTGCTGGTTGACAAAGCGCGTCAATGGCTTCGACGCCAGCAGCATCATGATCATGGCGATCACCACCGCCGCCATCATCACCGGCAGATGGTTAACCATCCCGACCGCCGTGATCACCGCATCCAGAGAGAAGACGGCGTCCAGCACCACGATCTGCAGTACCACCACCCAGAAACTGGCATACCCTTTACCGTGACCGCTATCGTGCTGGCGGTTTTCCAGCCGCTCATGCAGTTCAGTCGTCGCCTTAAACAGCAAGAAGATCCCGCCGAGCAGCATGATAAGGTCGCGCCCGGAAAAGGAGAAATCAGCGATAGTAATCAGCGGCTTCGTCAGGGTCACCATCCAGGAGATCACCGACAGCAGCCCCAGGCGCATCACCAGCGCCAGCGAAAGGCCGATCAGTCGCGCTTTATCGCGCTGCTTCGGCGGCAGTTTGTCCGCCAGGATGGCAATAAACACCAGGTTGTCGATACCGAGCACAATCTCCAGAACGATAAGCGTCAACAGGCCAGCCCAGATTGAGGGATCCATTAACAATTCCATGTACGACTCCGGTTAGCGGCAAGCTGAGTCATCGCCATGTCATGCATGGGCGCGACAATAGGTGCTGAGAGAAAAGCGTGATGCGTGGAGGTGGCAACCAGGTGCCAGAAAGTGAAAAGACGTCGATGACGGTCCATACTGCGGGCTATGCCCTATACTCCTGAGTAATTAAACGGAAGTTAAACATAGCAAAATATAGATCGAAATTGGAAAAAATTTACCTGAATTTGCAATAACTAAGGCTATTTTTTGCGCTGCAAAATTATTACCAGGCGATGCCTGATTAACGGATCTTCATCACATTAATTATTTTTTCACTGTCTAAAATAATTCGCGGTAGTAACTATTTTCTATCTTACACCCTAACTGAATCGATTTTGTCCTCAAGAGTGATTCAGGATGTATCAAAGCAGATGATGCATTCACGATAATAAAGGAGGTAGCAAGTGACGATTGCTATTGTAATAGGCACACATGGTTGGGCTGCAGAACAGCTGCTGAAAACAGCAGAGATGCTGTTGGGCGAGCAGGAAAACGTTGGCTGGATCGATTTCGTTCCGGGTGAAAACGCCGAAACGCTGATCGAGAAATACAATGCCCAGTTGGCAAAACTGGATACCAGTAAAGGCGTGCTATTTCTCGTCGATACATGGGGAGGCAGCCCGTTCAACGCTGCGAGCCGCATTGTCGTCGATAAAGAGCATTACGAAGTTATCGCTGGCGTCAACATCCCGATGCTGGTGGAAACCTTCATGGCCCGCGATGATGACCCTTCGTTTGATGAACTGGTCGCCTTAGCGGTGGAGACCGGTAGCGAAGGCGTGAAAGCGCTGAAGGCCAAACCGGTGGAAAAAGCGGCTCCCGCGCCAGCCCCTGCCGCGGCGCCAAAAGCCGCCGCGCCGGCCAAACCGATGGGCCCGAACGACTACATGGTGATTGGCCTCGCGCGCATTGACGACCGCCTGATCCATGGTCAGGTCGCCACCCGCTGGACCAAAGAGACCAACGTCACCCGCATCATCGTCGTCAGCGACGAAGTGGCCGCGGATACGGTGCGCAAAACCCTGCTGACCCAGGTTGCACCACCGGGCGTCACCGCCCACGTGGTGGACGTCGCCAAAATGATCCGCGTTTACAACAACCCGATGTACGCCGGGCAGCGCGTCATGCTGCTGTTTACTAACCCGACCGACGTTGAGCGTATCGTCGAGGGCGGCGTGAAAATCACCAGCGTCAACATCGGTGGTATGGCGTTCCGCCAGGGCAAAACCCAGGTTAACAACGCGATTTCGGTCGATGCCAAAGATATTGAGGCGTTTAACAAGCTGAACGCACGCGGTATCGAGCTGGAGGCACGTAAAGTGTCCACCGACCCGAAACTGAAAATGATGGATCTGATCGCCAAGGTTGATAAATAACCCGGTCGATCGCGCCCCAGTTTTCACTTTAAGACTTAATCAACAGGAGAAGTACAATGGAGATTACCCTTCTTCAGATTGTGCTGGTGTTCATCGTCGCGTGTATTGCGGGTATGGAGTCGGTGCTTGATGAATTTCAGTTCCACCGTCCTCTGGTCGCTTGTACGCTGATCGGTGCCGTTCTCGGCGATATGAAAACCGGTATTATCATCGGCGGTACGCTGGAAATGATCGCTCTGGGTTGGATGAACATCGGTGCGGCGGTTGCACCTGATGCCGCGCTGGCGTCCATTATTTCCACCGTTCTGGTTATTGCCGGCCATCAGAGCATCGGTGCCGGTATCGCGCTGGCTATCCCGCTGGCGGCGGCAGGCCAGGTGCTGACCATTATCGTTCGTACCATCACCGTAGCCTTCCAGCACGCGGCAGATAAAGCGGCGGAGAATGGCAACCTGACCGCCCTGTCGTGGTTGCACGTCTCGTCCTTGTTCCTGCAGGCGATGCGTATCGCTATCCCGGCCGTCATCGTCGCCATTTCCGTCGGTACCAGCGAAGTCCAGGGCCTGCTGAACGCGATCCCTGAAGTGGTCACCAGCGGTCTGAACATCGCCGGCGGTATGATCGTGGTTGTCGGTTATGCGATGGTCATCAACATGATGCGCGCAGGCTACCTGATGCCGTTCTTCTACCTCGGCTTCGTCACCGCCGCCTTCACCAACTTCAACCTGGTAGCCCTGGGGGTGATTGGTGCGGTCATGGCTATCCTCTACATCCAGCTGAGCCCGAAATATAACCGCGTCGCCGGTGCGCCGGCTCAGGCGGCTGGTAACAACGATCTCGATAACGAACTGGACTAACAGGTGAGCGAAATGGTTGATATGACTAAAAATACCACCGAGAAAAAACTCACTCAGAGTGATATTCGTGGCGTGTTCATTCGTTCTAACCTGTTCCAGGGGTCATGGAACTTCGAACGTATGCAGGCGCTGGGCTTCTGCTTCTCTATGGTTCCGGCAATCCGTCGCCTGTACCCGGAGAACAATGATGCGCGTAAGCAGGCGATTAAACGTCACCTTGAGTTCTTCAACACCCATCCTTACGTTGCCGCTCCGGTACTGGGCGTAACCCTGGCGATGGAAGAGCAGCGCGCCAATGGCGCAGAGATTGACGATGGCGCCATCAACGGCATCAAAGTCGGTCTGATGGGGCCGCTGGCCGGCGTGGGCGACCCGATCTTCTGGGGTACCGTGCGTCCTGTGTTCGCGGCCTTAGGCGCTGGGATCGCGATGAGCGGTAGCCTGCTCGGTCCTCTGCTGTTCTTTATCCTGTTCAACGCAGTGCGTCTGCTGACCCGTTACTATGGCGTCGCCTATGGTTACCGCAAAGGCGTGGACATCGTTAAAGATATGGGCGGCGGTTTCCTGCAGAAACTGACTGAGGGGGCGTCAATCCTCGGCCTGTTTGTCATGGGGGCGCTGGTTAACAAGTGGACGCACGTGAATATTCCGATGGTGGTGTCAAAAATCACCGGTTCTGACGGACAGGTTCACGTCACCACGGTGCAAACCATCCTCGACCAGTTGATGCCGGGCCTGGTACCGCTGCTGTTGACCTTCGCCTGTATGTGGCTGCTGCGCAAGAAAGTTAACCCACTGTGGATCATCGTTGGCTTCTTCGTCATCGGTATCGCGGGCTACGCTGTCGGCCTGCTGGGTCTGTAATTTCCAGGTTGTACGCCGGGGGCTTGCCCCCGGCTTTTTTTTATCAGGAGGAACGCAAAGCAATGACATTCACGGACCTGGTGATCATCCTGTTTATCCTTGCGCTACTGGCCTACGCGGTGTATGACCAGTTCATTATGCCGAGGCGGAACGGCCCGGTGCTGCTGGCCATCCCCCTGCTTCGCCGCAGCCGCGTTGACGGTCTGATCTTTGTCGGCCTCACCGCCATTCTGATCTATAACAACATTACCCAGCACGGCACCCCGATCACCACCTGGCTATTATCTGCCCTGGCGCTGATGGGTCTCTATTTATTCTGGATCCGTACGCCGAAAATCATTTTTAAACCGCGCGGTTTTTTCTTCGCCAACGTGTGGATAGAATATCAGCGAATTAAAGAGATGAATTTATCCGAGGACGGCGTGCTGGTGATGCAATTAGAGCAACGGCGGCTGCTTATTCGCGTACGAAATATCGACGACCTGGAGAAAATCTACAAACTTCTCGTTTCAACTCAATGAGTTATAAATATAGCCAGCGCTATATTTTCCAGTTTTTCTCTGGAAAAACATATAGCCATGGCTATATTTCCCCTGCCTCCTCTTCCCTTTTTTATTAACTATTTATTTACTTATAAATTCAAATGAAAATCGTTATCATTTGGTTATTAAAATAGCCGTCTTCTGTTATTGTTTTATATTCTAAAAATATGTTAAGGTTGCGCCCGTCGTTGGGGAGTAGCCGATTTCCTGTTTGTCAGGAAATGTACGTGTCAACATACTCGTTGCAAAACGTGGCACGTACGGGTTGAAGTGATTCAATCAGGCGAGACCATAGATACATCACTGCTGTACGTATTGCTCAGCCATTGAGCGGCTCCGCGTATATTTACTGGGGGCAGCGATGTGTCATATGGATTATCCCCGGTCAGGACACGCACATGAATTTATCCGCTACCATTCTTCTCGCCTTCGGCATGTCTATGGACGCCTTTGCAGCCTCTATCGGCAAGGGTGCCACCCTGCACAAACCTAAATTCTCAGAAGCCGTCCGCACCGGGCTGATTTTTGGCGTGATTGAAACCCTGACCCCGCTGGTCGGCTGGGGACTCGGCATGTTGGCCAGCCAGTTTGTCCTCGAGTGGAACCACTGGATTGCCTTTATTCTGCTGGTGTTTCTCGGCGGGCGAATGATCGTGGAAGGTGTTCGCGGCGACAGCGACGAGGCGTGCGACGCGCCTCGCCGTCATGGTTTCTGGCTGCTGGTCACCACCGCCTTCGCCACCAGCCTTGACGCGATGGCCGTTGGTGTGGGTCTGGCCTTCCTGCAGGTCAGCATTGTGACCACCGCGCTGGCGATCGGCTGCGCGACGTTTCTTATGTCGACGCTGGGGATCATGGTCGGTCGCTTTATTGGCCCGCTGTTGGGCAAACGGGCCGAAATCCTCGGCGGTATTGTGCTGATTGGCATCGGCAGCGAAATCCTCTGGAGCCATTTCGCCGGTTAAGCCTTACGCCTCGCGCTGCCAGCAATGGATCATGAAGTCGGTCTGGCAGCCAAACGTCGCCTGCTGACGCAGCGCGGCGTGCACCTCAGGCTTAGCCCGCCACGCGAACGGCGTCATCTGCAGCAGCGCCTGCGCTTCACTTCCCGTCAGGGTCATCGGATAGGCCAGCTGCTGCTGAGCGTCCAGGCGGAATCCCGGCATCGCTTCCGTCTTCAGCTCATGCAGGCGTACCTCATCGTAAATCAGCCCTTTTAGCTCCAGCAGATGGCGGGGTCCCGGCGTGGCGGTGATCACCCATCCGCCAGGCCGCACCACCCGCGCCAGCTCTTCGGCGTTGCAGGGGGCGTAAATGCGCACTACCGCATCGAAGCTGTTATCAGAGAACGGCAGACGCTGGCTGGAGGCGACGCAAAAACTGACCTGCGGGTAGCGTTTTGCCGCCGCGCGGATCGCTGGCTTCGACACGTCCAGCCCCCAGCTATGGCTGGCGATGGTGGCAAACGCGTGGGTGTAATACCCTTCGCCACAGCCGATATCCAGTAAATCCGCAGGGGCGTGGTGCCGCAGCCGTTCGGCGATCGCCTCCCGTAGCGGCTGATAATGACCCGCATCCAGAAACGCCCGCCGGGCCTGCATCATCTCAGCGCTATCGCCGGGATCGCGCGACCGCTTGAACTGCACCGGTAGCAGATTGACGTACCCCTCTTTCGCCAGATCGAACTGGTGCCGCTGCGGGCAGGAATAGTGGTTGTCGCCGCGGCTTAACGGCGCGTGGCAAAGGGGGCAACTGTATGACATGACGGCTCCGGTGTTGCTAAAGGGCGAAAGTGTAGCGCTATTCGCCCCTTCAGACCACTGTTACAGCGCCGGCGCCAGCGGATGGCTGTCGTGCATCACGATCAGATTCTCCGCCCCTTGCGGCATGCCGTCCGGCATGACGTTCTCCAGCCGCAGGACATCCCCCATGATCTGGCTGAAGACCGGCGCGGACACCGCCCCGCCGTAATAGGAGCCATTACTCGGATCGTTCATCACCACCACCAGCGCAAACTGTGGACGACTGGCGGGCGCCACGCCGGCGGTGTAGGCCACATATTTATCGATATATTTGCCGTCCGGACCGATTTTCTTCGCCGTCCCGGTTTTTACCGCCACCCGGTAGTCGCGCACTGCCGCTTTGGTCCCGCCCCCGCCCGGGAGCGCCACGCTCTCCATCATATGCTCTACGCTGTGCACGATGTTCTCCGGCATCACCCGCGTACCTATCACCGGCGGATCGATGCGGGTTATCGATAACGGTCGTTCAATACCGAAACCGCCGATAGTCGCGTAGACGTGCGCCAGCTGGAGCGGCGTCACCATTAACCCATAGCCGAAAGCGAAGGTAGCGCGATCCAGCTGCCCCCAGTAGCGACGATGCGGCATCAGCCCGGCGCTTTCCCCGGTCAATCCCAATCCGGTCGGCTCGCCGAACCCAAATGCCTGATAGGTATCAAGCAGATGCTGCACCGGCATAGCGAGCGAGAGATGCGACACGCCGGTATCACTGGATTTTTGCAGGATCCCGGTCAGACTCAGCTCCGGATAATAGCCCACATCGCGGATGCGGTGGCCGTCGAGGACAAACGGATGGGTGTCCACCACGCTATCCGGCTGGACAATCCCCTGCTGGAGCGCGGTCATGATCACCAGCGGTTTGACGGTCGACCCGGGTTCGAAGGTGTCGCTGATGGCGCGGTTGCGGAAATCATCCAGCGTCGCGCTGTCGCGATTGTTCGGATTGAAGTCCGGGTAGCTGGCCATCGCCAGAATCTCACCGGTATCAATTTTGATCAATACCGCCGCCCCGGATTCCGCCTTATTCCAGCGAACGGCATTATCCAGCGCATCTTCGGTCACCGTCTGCAGACGTTCATCAATACTCAGCTGCAGATTATGCGCCGGGACTGGCGGCACTTCGGTAATATTTTCAATAACATTGCCATGTTTATCTTTGCGCACCAGGCGTCGTCCGGGTTTGCCGGTCAGCTGGGCATTAAAGCTTTTCTCCACCCCTTCGATGCCCTGATTATCGACGTTGGTAAAGCCCAGCAGATTGGCAGCCACATGACCAGCCGGATAGAAACGTCGCGATTCATCGCGCAGATAGACGCCCGGGAGATGCAGTTTATCAATCCACTCCGCCTGCTCCGGATTGATCTGACGCGCCAGATAGAGAAAACGGGCGTGAGGATGACTTTGTACCCGTTGGGCCAGCTCACCGAGGTTGAGATGCAGTGCTTCGGCCATTGCCTGCCAGCGAGGACCATAACCAACCCCACCCTTCTCCATGGTGGTCTGCGGGTCGATCCAGATAGCGCTGACCGGTACGCTCACCGCCAGCGGTCGTCCTTCGCGGTCGCTAATCATGCCGCGCTCCACCGCCACAGGCTCTTCGCGCAGAGAACGCATGTCTTCTTGTTTTACCAGGTTATCGGGAGAGACAATTTGCAGCCAGCCCACGCGGGCCAACAGCAGTCCCAGACAACCAAGAATGGCCACACAGAGTAACCCGAAGCGAATCGGGGTAAAGCTGGCGGCGGACTTCATTTTTTTCTTTAGCACCATAGCTCCGGCATCATTTTGCAACCATCTGATTTAACAGAAAATTAGCAAAACAGACTGCTACACAATGCTAATAAAGTTGACTATTTGCAACAAGACGCGACGGAAGGGGGTAAAATGACATGCTTTGCAATAAAAACGCAAAAGCCCCGCGCAGGCGAGGCTTTTATACAAGAAGAGTGGTCTTGTATCAGATAGCAGTTACGTTAACTGCAGCCGGACCTTTCTGGCCGTCCTGAATTTCGAACTCAACGTTCTGGCCTTCAGCCAGAGTTTTGAAGCCGTTACCCTGGATAGCGGAGAAGTGTACGAACACGTCTTTGCTGCCATCAGCCGGAGTAATGAAACCAAAACCTTTAGACTCGTTGAACCACTTAACTTGACCTTTAATCTTTGCCATTTGCAAAATTCCTTAGACTGTTTTCTTCGCCTGCTGGCGTTTACATAGATAAAACTGACACATAACTGCATGAGGCACTAATTTAAGGTTCGGCAGAGAAGCGGTATTCAACGACAACGTGTTTACTCAGGACTTCTTTACTGAAAATGCCACACATAAACAGAACTGTACCTCGTTTAACCCGAAACGTGTTATCACATACTACGTAAATAATGGCAAGCCATTTTTAAACGTGTCACGATCGTTCGCACAAATTATAAGGTAATCATTTGATCGCCTGCACATTTATGCGTCTTTGCCGCTCCTGGCAAGGCGTTATAGCATTCGCTAATATCACCTGGTTGCTGCCTCATTACTGCAACTTTTTTACCATAGCTCAACAACTTCGCTTCGTCCAGGTATGTACGTATACGAACCGCCATGCTGACGGCGCTTCGCTGAAGGCGATGAATATTGATGCGCATAATTACTCATAACAGCAGACGAAAAATCGCTAAAGCCGTACCAGTGTAGTGATAATAAAATCTGTTAGTCGTCACGCTAAAAATAGAGCTAATTCTGCACCTTAATAATGAAAAAATGATGACAGTGTCACATTCCAGGGCAATAAACGCGGCGGGAATGACTTTATTTACAGCGTGTAAAAAAGGGAATAATGCGCGGGGAAAGGAATAATGGAATAAGAATAAGCTATTACTGCCAGCTATCATGCAGGTGCGCATCTTATGATGCACACCTGTGGAGGTACTTAGCGCTCTGCCACCAGGCGGATAAACTCATCCTCTCCTTTCGCCTTGCCTGCGACGGTCGGCTCGGCCACGTCCTCTTTTTCCGGCGCATTAGCTTCGCAAAGGCGACGTAACAGCGCATTCTGCCGCTTTTGCTGATCCAGCAGCGCTTGCAGCAGTTCTATCTGCTCGTTCGCCCGCGAACTGGCGCGGTTGACGAAGAACCATAACAACAGACCGACAAGCAGCAACGCGACGGATACAGCCAGCGAAGCCAGATTTAAGATCCCAGGATTTAGTAACTCACTCATTTCACCACCTCAAAGAGAAGGCGTTCATTCTACCACCCACACCGCAGAAGGAAATCAGTCGTCAGAAAAATGTCTTACCACGGGATGAATTTATTGATAGTGCAAATGCCGCTGAAAAACTGAACATCCTGGTCGCACATTACGTTAAGCATCTGAGTCCACAGCAACAGGCAGCCTGCTATGATGACTATCAGTAAAACCCACCGTAATTTTTTCACTCCACTCTCCGCATTAGTACTTTATCTCACCAGGATAACACGGCCTTCTTAAACCGCGGCTAACTGTAATACGAACGGCAAGTTTAGGAATCATCGACTTGTTTCAAAACGTGTTCGTGTCAAAATCACGGCAAGGATCATACAAATAATGAGGCATCAATGCGATTAATCATTCGTACTATTGTCGTCGTGGCTATCTTATGGATTGGCGTATTATTAAGCGGCTATGGCGTATTATTCCACAGTGAAGAAAACGTCGGTGGTCTGGGTCTTAAGTGTCAGTATCTCACCGCCCGCGGGGTCAGTACCGCACTTTATGTGCATTCCAATAGCGGTGTGATCGGCGTCAGTAACTGTCCCATTCTGCGCAAAAGCGCAACCGTGGTTGATAACGGTTAAAATCACTCCGGCGAGCGCGACAATAGCACAGCGCTCGCCGGATGTTTCAGCTACCGCGTCAGAACGGGTAGTCGTTGTATCCCATTTGCTCAGAAATCTTGCGCGCCGCCTGATGCAGCATCGCCACATATTCATGCAAACGTTCTTCTGAGAAACGTAGCGTCGGGAAAGAGATGCTCAGTCCGGCGATAACTACGCCGAAACGATCGAACACCGGTACCCCGATGCAGCGTAGTCCCTCTTCCTGCTCTTCGTTATCTTCGCCATATCCCTGCTCGCGTACGCCATCCAGCACCTTCAGCAGCGCTTCCGTGCTGGTGATGGTCCGCTCGGTGCTGCGTTTATACTCCACGCCCTCGAGGATCTGCTCCACTTCGCTGCGATCGCGCCACGCCAGCAGTACCTTACCAATCGCGGTACTGTACAGCGGATTGCGACGGCCGATACGCGAGTACATCCGCAGATTGTACATCGAGTCAATCTTGTGGATGTAGACGATGCTGTCTTCATCCAGCGCCCCGAGGTGAATAGTCTCTTTCGTCAGCCGGGAGAGTTCGCGCATCTGAATATCGGCGCTGCGTACCAGGTCGACGTTCTGCAGCGCACGAGCGCCCAGCTCGAACAGCTTGAGCGTGAGGGAGTATTTCTCTGACTCGCCTTCCTGCGCCACATAGCCCAGTGATTTCATGGTCTGTAAAAAGCGATAAACGGTGCTTTTCGACATCATGACGCGCTGGGACAGTTCGGTAATGCCAATTTCACGCTCTTCACCCAGCGCCTGTAAGATGCCAAAAACCTTCAATACCGAAGAGACAGAATCTGGCTGTTTATCCAAATCTGCACCTGCCATTTATCACCTCGCCGTAACTGTTTTATAAAATTTAGAACCGGTTTTTATTATAAATTCGCCGCCTCTGCGCCGCAATCATTCTTCTGCCACTTCGTTACAAATCTGCGACATACTGCGGAATAATCAATGCTAAACTCATCATTCAAAAAACCGTTTCATTTAAGACTTATATTCACCATGGATAAAAATTCTTCCGATGGCGTGCCGCTGCCGCAACGCTATGGCGCCATTCTGACCATCGTGCTGGGGCTGACCATGGCCGTGCTCGACGGGGCTATCGCCAACGTCGCGCTCCCGACCATCGCCAGCGATCTTAACGCCTCGCCGGCGGCGTCAATCTGGATCGTTAACGCCTACCAAATCGCCATTGTCATCGCCCTGCTACCGCTCTCTTTCCTCGGCGATATGGTCGGCTATCGCCGCATCTATAAGATAGGCCTGGTGGTGTTTATCTTTACCTCGCTGGCCTGCGCCCTGTCGCGCAGTCTCGACATGCTGACCTTCGCCCGCGTCGCCCAGGGGCTGGGCGGCGCCGCGCTGATGAGCGTGAACACCGCGTTGATCCGCCTGATTTATCCGCAGCGCTTTCTCGGCCGCGGCATGGGCATCAACTCCTTTGTAGTCGCCGTCTCTTCGGCGGCAGGCCCGACGATCGCCGCGGCGATCCTCTCCCTCGCCTCATGGCAATGGCTGTTTTTAATTAACGTTCCCCTCGGGATCGTCGCTTTTGTTCTGGCCATGCGCTTTCTGCCACCCAACAACGCGCGCAGCAAAATTATCCGCTTCGATCTGCCGAGCGCCATCATGAACGCCCTCACCTTCGGGCTGCTGATCACTGCGCTCAGCGGGTTCGCCCAGGGACAGTCTGTTCAGCTGGTGCTGGCGGAAGTGGCCGCCATGCTGGTGGTGGGCTTTTTCTTCGTTCGCCGCCAGCTCAGCATGCCCGTCCCCCTGCTGCCGGTCGACCTGCTGCGCATCCCGCTCTTCTCACTCTCTATCTGCACCTCCATCTGCTCCTTCTGTGCGCAGATGCTGGCGATGGTCTCCCTGCCCTTCTTCCTGCAGACGATGATGGGGCGCAGCGAAGTGGAGACCGGCCTGCTGCTGACGCCGTGGCCGCTGGCGACCATGGTGATGGCGCCGCTGGCCGGTTATTTGATTGAGAAATGCCATGCGGGACTGCTGGGGGCCATTGGGCTGCTGGTTATGGCCTGCGGCCTGTTCGGCCTGGCGCTACTGCCCGCGTCGCCTTCCGATCTGGATATTATCTGGCGTATGGCGCTGTGCGGCGCCGGTTTCGGGCTGTTTCAGTCGCCGAATAACCACACTATTGTCGCCTCGGCTCCGAGCCATCGTAGCGGTGGCGCCAGCGGGATGCTGGGTACCGCTCGCCTGCTCGGTCAGAGCACTGGCGCGGCGCTGGTCGCCCTGCTGTTCAACCTGCTCGGCAACAGCGGCACCCATACCGCCCTGCTGCTGGCCGGCATTCTGGCGACCGTTGCCGCACTGATTAGCGGTCTGCGCGTCACCCAGCCGCGCGCGGCCTGATAAACGGCGGCAAAAAAAATCCGCAGCTTTCGGGCTGCGGATTTTTATTTTTAGCGTCGAACCGACGGATTACTTCAGATACTCACCGCTACGCAGGGCTTCAATACGTTTATCCAGCGGCGGGTGAGTCATAAACAGCTCGCTCATGGATTTCGCTTTACCATTGATGCAGAACGCCATCATGCTGCTGGCTTCCTGTGGCTCATAGCTGGTTTTCAGACGCTGCAGGGCAGCAATCATCTTCTCGCGGCCCACCAGTCGCGCCGAGCCGGCGTCAGCGTGGAACTCGCGATGACGAGAGAACCACATGGTAATAATGCTGGCCAGAATACCGAACACCAGTTCCAGCACCGTGGCGACAGCGAAGTAGATCAGCGGGTTACCATTGCTGCTCTCCCCTTCATCTTCCCGGTTGCCGCCGAGGAAACCGGCCGCAATCTGGGCAATCACGCGCGAGATAAAGATAACGAAGGTGTTCACCACCCCCTGAATCAGCGTCATGGTCACCATATCGCCATTAGCGATGTGGCTGATTTCATGGGCAATGACCGCTTCCGCTTCATCACGGCTCATGTTTTGTAGCAGCCCGGTGCTGACGGCGACCAGCGAGGCGTCGCGACGCGCGCCGGTAGCAAAAGCGTTGATATCAGGCGCGTGATAGATAGCCACCTGCGGCATGGCAATGCCCGCCTGCTGCGCCTGTTGGGCGACGGTGTGCATCAGCCAGCGTTCCGTTTCGTTGCGCGGCTGCTCGATCACTTCCCCACCCACAGACTTCAGGGCCATCCATTTCGACATCATCAGCGAAACGATAGAACCACCGAAGCCGAACAGCAGGGCCATAATCAACAGACCGGTCATGCTGCTGGATTGGATCCCCGTGAGGCTTAACACCAGCCCGAACACGACCATTACTGCCAGGTTCGTCAGCAGGAAAAGCGCGATTCGCATCATAATTTTCTTTTTACCTCAATTTAACAAAACGCACTATGCGATTACCCACATCGTATGGGTCAGGCTGCAATTTTCAACCATCAACCCCCGCTAAGTCACGATAAAAACACAACTTTACATTTTGTAGCATCTTGCTGACAGCGGCCGGGCAGGTTGACATTTTGTTAGTTGAGCTGAAAGGTGATGACAAAAGCACAAAATAAAACGGGCACCCTCTGAGGTGCCCGTTTGTTGTTTATTTACTGGCTGGCGGTTCCACCGCCGGGCGCGCTTTTTCAAGATGCGCCAGGTCTACCGCGATATGGACCGTTTCATCAAGATACGGATCCGGCTCCTGGTAATCCTTCGGCAGGTCATCCAGTTTTTTCAGCAGCGGTTTGCCTTCGCGTTTCAGGCGATCGTTAATCCGCGCCAGACGAATCGCATCATCCTCTTCGTTCTCTTTCTCACGCTGGGCGTAGTTCAGAGAGACGATGTTACGCTTGTCCTTCATCGCGTTATAACGGGCAATATCCTTCATGATGTACTGGAACTCTGGATCCTGCGCGATACGCTCATCATGGCGCTTGAGCAGTTCCGGTCCAAACGGGGTCAGATCCCCGGACTTCACGTAGGTGGCTGCGTTGATGCTATCCCACGGCAGCGCGTTGTCTTCATATTGCTCGCCGGTCTCACGATCTTCATTACCGGTTGGCATCATGATATCCGGCGTCACGCCTTTACGCTGCGTACTGCCGCCGTTAATACGGTAGAACTTCTGGATGGTGTACTGGACGGAACCTAACGCCGGCCAGTCCGGACGCAGCATCTGATCGTAGATACGATTCAACGAGCGATACTGCTGTACCGTCCCTTTACCGAAGGTCGGCTCGCCAACGATCAGCGCGCGGCCATAATCCTGCATCGCCGCGGCGAAGATTTCAGACGCCGAGGCGCTAAAGCGGTCAACCAGCACCACCAGCGGCCCTTTGTAATAGACCACGCCGTCGTTGTCGCTGTCTTCGCGGACCTTGCCATTGTTATCACGGACCTGCACTACCGGGCCGGACGGAATAAACAGACCCGAGAGCGATACCGCCTCGGTCAGCGCCCCGCCGCCGTTGCTGCGCAGATCAATGACGATGCTGCTGACGTTCTGTTTTTCCAGCTTCTGCAGTTGCACCTTCACATCATCGGTGAGACCAACGTAAAAGCCCGGAATATCCAGCACGCCGACTTTTTCTTTACCAACGGTTTTCACCGACATCTTCACCGCACGGTCTTCCAGACGGATCCGCTCGCGGGTCAGGGTCACGATACGCGTCTTGGCCCCTTTGCCAGCCGGCAGGATCTCAAGGCGCACTTTGCTGCCCTTCGGCCCTTTAATCAGCGCGACCACGTCATCCAGACGCCAGCCGATGACATCAACCATCGGCTTCCCGGTCTGGCCAACGCCAACGATACGGTCGCCGACGCTGATCGCTTTGCTCTTCGCGGCCGGACCGCCCGCCACCAGCGAATTGATGACGGTGTAGTCATCATCCATTTGCAGGACAGCGCCGATCCCCTCAAGAGAGAGGCTCATCTCCGTGTTGAACTGCTCGGTATTACGTGGAGACAGGTAGTTGGTGTGCGGGTCGATTTCGCGAGCGAAGGCGGTCATCGCCAGCGAGAAGACATCTTCGCTGTTGGTTTGCGCCAGACGACGGATCGCGAACTTATAGCGACGCGTTAAGGTGTCGCGGATCTCTTTATCGTCTTTGCCCGCCAGCTTCAGGCTTAACTGGTCAAACTTCACCTTGGCGTCCCACAGCGTGTTCAGCTCGGCCTCATCTTTTGGCCACGGCGCTTTGGAGCGATCAAGGTTAAAATTATCGTTGCCGGTAAAGTCCATCGGACGTTCCAGCACTTTGAGCGCATACTGATAGCGCTCAAAGCGACGCTGCTGCGCCAGGTTGTAAAGGTCGTAGAAGACGTCCAGTTTCCCGGTGCGCAGTTCGTCGCCGATTTGATCTTTTTTGGCCGCAAACTTCGCCACATCGCTGGCCAGCAGCACATTGTGGCTGTAGTCCAGCAGGTTAAGATAACGGTCAAAAATCTTTGCCGAGAAGGCGTTGTCGAGATCAAACTGACGGTAGTGAGAACGGGTAAAGCGCGACGTCACGCGCTCGCTCACCGTCGCGTGCTGCGGCTCTTCTTTCAGCACGGGTATTTGATCTGCACGGGTTATTTCATCAACAGCGAAAGCATGGCCTGCTATTGCCAGCAGGCCCGCAAGCGCGGTGATTTTAAAAAATGTGTTCATGCCTGGCCCGGCCTCCGTTTCAGAACACCAGGTGTTCTGCGCGTACAATCATTGACATACCAGAAGTCAGCTGTACACGAACGCCATCTTTGGTGATTTCCAGAACGGTGGCGTCCATTGCGTTATTGCCTGCTTTTACCTTCAGCGCCTGGCCGACGGTCAGAACGGAAACATCCGAAACCGGAGTATGACGCTCTTCACGCGGGGCTTTGGCCGCAACAGGACGCGGTTTACGCTGTTCAGCGCCTTCTTTACGACGCGGCTGCTGAGGACGTGGTTTACGCTCGCGGCGAACCCCTTCATCCTGCTGACCTGCGGCGGCGGCTTCGCGTTTTTTCGCCTGCTGGGCAGCGCGCTGCGTCTGAACGCGAGCTTTCGCTTCTTCCAGCTGCTGGCGCGCATGGGCAATGTGCTGTTCTTCCAGTTCGCCGCACGGGTTGCCGTCCAGGTCAACGCGGATAGCGCCGGCTTTCACGCCGTACAGATAACGCCAGCTGGACGTGTAGAGACGTAATGCAGCGCGAAGCTGGGTTTTGCTGAGATTCATCTCACCACCCACTCGCTCAACGAGATCCTGAAAAATACCAATTTTCAGGGGGCGCGCTTCGCCTTCAGCGCTAAAGCACTGCGGGAAACGTTCGGCCAGAAAGGCGATAACTTCTTTACTGCTATTCAACTTAGGTTGATTTTCCATGAAATTTCCTGATTACAACGGACGTAGCCAACAAGCCGCAGGCATGAACAGGCGACATTATAATGACGTCCTCGCTAAATGCTACGTTATCCGTTGATTATCCCACGACACGGGTAAAGATTTTTTGATAATCAGTGGCCGCGATAAGTTTTTCCAGTTGCTCGACCAGCGTGCGCAACCCCTGCTCATCTTCAGCTGTGAAGCGGCCATACGCCGTGCTGTCGATATCCAGCACGCCGATAATCTGGTCGTTCACGCGCAGGGGAAAGACAATTTCTGAATTACTGGCCGCATCGCAGGCAATGTGACCATCAAACGCATGCACGTCCTCTACGCGCTGGACCTGGGCTTGCGCCACCGCGGCGCCGCAGACGCCGCGGCCAACCGGAATGCGCACACAGGCCAGTTTGCCCTGGAACGGCCCCAGTACCAGGGTATCGCCTTCCAGAAGATAGAAACCGGCCCAGTTGACCTCGCTCAGCCGCTCGAACAGCAGCGCGCTGGTATTGGCGATCATCGCCAGAAAACTGGTTTCACCTGCCATTAATGCCTGGAAATCGCGGTTCAGATCCGCGTAAAATTCTGTTTTGCTCATTATATCTTCACTTGGTTGTCTTACTGCCTGATACGTACAGCCTACTAAAATAAGCATTAAATGCGCTTAGGCTCAAGATGAATTCATTCATAGGTTAAGATAGTGGGATACATTCATTCCTGTACGTAATAAATGCCGATAAAAACACCAACGATTAAACCTGCGAAGAAGTTGGTCGTGCATGCCGTCAGCACACCGCTTCCCTATGCGCATTATCAGCGCTGTACGCAGTGTGACATGCTCTTTCGCTTACCGGTGCTTAAACGCAACCAAAGCGCCTGGTGCCCACGCTGCAACGCCAAGGTGCGCGATGGGCGCGACTGGTCGCTGACGCGTTTGGGCAGCATGGCCGTTGCGATGCTGCTGCTCATGCCTTTTGCCTGGTCGGAGCCTCTGCTGCGCCTGCACCTGCTGGGCGTGCGCATCGACGCCAACGTCCTGCAAGGGATCTGGCAGATGACCGCGCAGGGTGACCCGCTTACCGCCGCCATGGTGCTGTTTTGCGCGGTGGTCGCCCCGGTGCTGCTGGTGGTCTCGATTAGCTATCTCTGGCTGGGCAACGTGCTGGGGATGAACCTGCGCCCGGTGCTGCTGATGCTCGGCAAGCTCAAAGAGTGGGTGATGCTGGATATCTATCTGGTGGGTATTGGCGTCGCCTCCATCAAGGTGCAGGATTACGCCTTTCTGCAGCCCGGCATCGGCCTGGTGGCGTTTATCTCGCTGACGCTACTGAGCATCCTGACGCTTATTCACATGAACGTCGAAGAGCTGTGGGAGCGTTTCTATCCTGAACGGCCAGCGACCCGCGCCGATAACAATTTACAGGTGTGCACCGGCTGCCACTACACCGGCTACCGCGACGCGCGTGGCCGCTGCCGACGCTGCCACTCCCCGCTGCATCATCGCCGGCCACAGAGCCTGCAGCGCAGCTGGGCGGCGCTGATTGCCTCGCTGATATTTCTCTTACCAGCCAACCTGCTGCCGATCTCGATCATCTATGTTAACGGTGCGCGCCAGGACGATACGATCCTTTCCGGGATCATCTCCCTTGCCAGCAGCAATATCGCCATCGCCGGAGTGGTATTTATCGCCAGTATTTTGGTGCCATTCACCAAAGTTATAGTGTTATTTACCCTATTGGTCAGCATACAATTCAAGTGCGAGCAAGGCTTGCGCACCCGCATCCTGCTGCTGCGGCTGATAACCTGGATTGGCCGCTGGTCGATGTTGGATCTGTTTGTTATTTCACTCACCATGTCGCTAATCAATCGCGATCAGCTCCTCGCTTTCACCATGGGGCCGGCGGCGGTTTACTTCGGCGGTGCGGTAATTTTAACTATTCTTGCAGTTGAATGGCTGGACAGCCGCTTACTTTGGGACGCACATGAGTCAGGAATCGCCCGCTTCGCAGACTGAAGCCAGAATAAAAACTAAACGCCGTATTTCGCCATTCTGGCTGTTGCCGGTCATCGCGCTGCTGATTGCCGCCTGGCTCATCTGGACCAGCTTTGACGACCGCGGATCGACGATTACCATCGATTTCCAGTCCGCTAACGGCATTGTGCCGGGGCGGACGCCTATCCGTTATCAGGGGGTCGAGGTCGGCACCGTCCAGGATATTAGCCTCAGTAAAGATCTGAGTAAGATTGAGGTTTCCGCCAGCATCAAACGCGATATGAAAGATGCGCTGCGCAAAGAGACCCAGTTCTGGCTGGTCACCCCAAAAGCCTCTCTGGCGGGGGTCTCCGGGCTGGATGCGCTGGTGGGCGGGAACTACATTGGCATGATGCCTGGCAAGGGTGAGCCCGAAGATCACTTCGTGGCCCTCGACACTCAGCCGAAATACCGCATCAACAACGGCGAGCTGATGATCCACCTGCAGGCGCCGGACCTTGGCTCCCTGAACAGCGGCTCGCTGGTCTATTTCCGCAAGATCCCGGTCGGGCGCGTGTATGATTTCACCCTGAATGCCAATAATCAGGGGGTCACCATCGATGTCCTGATCGAGCGCCGGTTTACCAACCTGGTGAAAAAAGGCAGCCGATTCTGGAACGTCTCCGGGATCAAAGCCGACGTCGGCCTGAGTGGGGCAAAAGTGCAGCTGGAGAACCTTTCTGCGCTGGTGAACGGCGCTATCGCCTTCGATTCACCTGCCGATTCGCAGGTTGCGGCGCAAAACGATGACTATCATCTGTACGAAGATCTGGCGCATAGCCAGCGCGGTGTGCTGGTCACCCTCGACCTGCCCGACGGCGATGGGCTGAAAGCAGGCTCGACGCCGCTGATGTATCAGGGGCTGGAAGTGGGTCAGTTAAGTAAGCTGAATCTTAACCCCGGCGGCAAAGTGACCGGCGAGATGACCGTCGACCCGAGCGTGGTGACGCTGCTGCGTGAGAAGACGCTGATTCAGATGAAGAAGCCGAAAATTTCCCTCGATAACCCCAGCGTCAGCGCCCTGCTCACCGGCAATACCTTTGAACTGGTACCCGGTGAAGGCGAGCCGCGCAACCACTTCTCCGTCATGCCAGCAGATAAAGCGCTGCTGGAGGAGCCCAACGTCGCCACCGTCACGCTCTCGGCGCCGGAAAGCTACGGGATTGACGGCGGCCAACCGCTGGTGCTGCACGGAGTAAAAGTCGGCCAGGTGCTGGAGCGCAAACTGACGGCCAAAGGGGTGACCTTCCAGGTCGCGATTGCCCCCGAATACCGCGATCTCATTCGCGGTGACAGTAAGTTTGTGGTTAACAGCCGTCTGGATGTCAAAGTCGGACTCGATGGCGTGCAGGTGCTGGGGGCCAGCGCCAGCGAATGGGTTAATGGCGGGATCCGGGTCATTCCGGGAGAAAAAGGCGAAATGCAGAGCAGCTACCCGCTGTACGCCAACCTCGAAAAGGCCCAGGAAAACAGCCTGAGCGAAGTGCCGACCACGACCTTAAGCCTCTCAGCCGAGACCCTGCCTGACGTTCAGGCCGGCTCGGTGGTGCTGTATCGTAAATTCGCCGTCGGCGAGATCATCGCCGTCAAACCGCGCAAAGACGCTTTCGATATCGATTTGCATATCAAGCCGGAGTACCGCTACCTGCTGAGCAACAACAGCGTCTTCTGGGCCGAAGGGGGGGCGAAGGTCAAACTTGACGGCAACGGACTCACCGTTCAGGCCTCGCCGCTGGCGCGCGCCATTAAAGGGGCGATCAGTTTCGATAACCTCAATGGCAGCAGCGCCAACGCGCGGCTGAATAACAAACGTATCCTTTACGCTTCGGAAACGGCGGCGCGCGCCGTGGGCGGCCAGATCACCCTGCACGCGTTTGACGCCGGGAAGATGGCGGCCGGGATGCCGATTCGTTATCTCGGCATCGATATCGGTCAGATCCAGTCCCTGGAGCTGATCACCGCCAAAAACGAAGTGCAGGCGAAAGCGGTGCTCTACCCGGAATACGTCGGTACCTTCGCCCGGGCCGGGACCCGCTTCTCGGTGATCACCCCGCAAATCTCCGCCGCGGGCGTCGAGCATCTCGACACCCTGTTCCAGTCCTATATTAACGTTGAGCCCGGACGCGGGCCGGCGCGCCGCGACTTTGAGATCCAGGATACGACGATTAGCGACTCACGCTATATCGACGGCCTGAACATCGTGGTGGAAGCGCCGGAGGCGGGGTCGCTTGGCATCGGTACGCCGGTCCTGTTCCGCGGCCTTGAAGTGGGGACGGTCACTGGCCTGTCGCTGGGGTCAATGTCCGATCGGGTGATGGTGAAACTGCGTATCAGCAAGCGCTACCAGTATCTGGTACGCAATAACTCGGTGTTCTGGCTGGCCTCGGGTTACAGCCTCGACTTCGGCCTGGTTGGCGGCGTGGTGAAAACCGGGACCTTCAATCAGTTTATCCGCGGCGGGATCGCCTTTGCCACACCGCCGGGGACGCCGCTGGCGCCGAAGGCCCAGGATGGCAAGCACTTCCTGCTGCAGGAGAGCGAGCCGAAAGAGTGGCGGGAATGGGGCACCGCCCTGCCGCAGTAACCCTCACAACGCTTTTCCCGCACCGGCCAACGCCGGGGCGGGAAGATGACTCACCGCACGCCCCGGTGTCCTGCACCGGGGCGTTTGTGCTAAACTGCGCACCCTTTTTTTCTGTGGTGCGCTGCCTGTGGCTGAAAATACTGTCTATTTCCCTGAAGCGTTTCTCGCTCAAATGCGTGCGGCAATGCCCGCGCATCTCTCTTTCGACGACTTTATCGCCGCCTGCCAGCGCCCGCTACGCCGCAGTATTCGCGTCAACACGCTGAAAATCAGTGTGGCCGATTTTCTGTCTCTGGTCGCCCCGTATGGCTGGCAGCTGACGCCGGTCCCCTGGTGTGAAGAGGGATTCTGGATCGAGCGGGACGGCGACGATGCCCTGCCGCTGGGCAGCACCGCCGAACATCTCAGCGGGCTGTTCTATATTCAGGAGGCAAGCTCGATGCTGCCGGTCGCCGCTCTGTTCGCCGATAACCCGCAGCCTGAACGGGTGATGGATGTTGCCGCCGCGCCGGGGTCTAAGACCACCCAGATTGCCGCCCGAATGGGTAACGCGGGCGGCATTCTGGCCAATGAGTTCTCCGCCAGCCGGGTGAAGGTGCTGCATGCCAACATTAGCCGCTGCGGCATCAGTAACGTCGCCCTGACTCACTTCGACGGCCGGGTTTTCGGCGCGGCGCTACCCGAAGCTTTCGATGCCATCCTGCTTGATGCCCCCTGTTCGGGCGAAGGCGTAGTGCGTAAAGATGCTGACGCACTGAAAAACTGGTCGCCGGAGAGCAACCTCGACATTGCCGCCACCCAGCGCGAACTTATCGACAGCGCCTTCCATGCCCTGCGTCCTGGCGGGACGTTGGTGTATTCGACCTGTACCCTGAATCGCGAGGAAAACCAGTCGGTTGTTCAGTGGTTACTGTCCCGTTATCCGCAGGCGGTGGAGATCCTGCCGCTGGGAGATCTGTTTTCCGGCGCGGCCGATGCCTTAACCGCAGAAGGATTTTTGCACGTGTTCCCGCAGATCTACGATTGCGAAGGCTTCTTTGTCGCTCGCCTGCGCAAGACCGCGGCGATCGATCCGCTCCCGGCGCCAGGCTATAAGGTCGGCAAATTCCCGTTTACGCCGCTGAAGAGCCGGGAGGCCGCCGCGGTAACTGCCGCCGCCAGCGCTGTTGGCCTGGTGTGGGACGCAGGTCATACGCTGTGGCAGCGGGATAAAGAGCTGTGGCTGTTCCCGCAGGCTATGGAGCCCCTGTTTGGTCAGGTGCGTTTTTCACGCATCGGCGTACGCCTGGCAGAGGTGCACAATAAGGGGTACCGCTGGCAGCATGAGGCGGTTATCGCCTTTGCCGCGCCGCAGCGCGCCTTCGAGCTGACCCAGGAGGAAGCGGAGGAATGGTATCGCGGACGCGACGTCTATCCGCAGACCGCGCCGCAGCAGGATGAGGCCATCGTGACCTTCCAGGGTGTCCCGCTGGGTCTGGCCAAGCGCGTCGGCTCCCGTCTGAAGAATAGCTACCCGCGCGAACTGGTGCGCGATGGGAAACTTTTTGCCGGCAAGGTGTGACGCCGCGCAAAAAACGCGCACTTTTTGACTGGCGGTTTTCACCCCATTGACTACGCTGAAAAATGACGGCCTCAACTGGTCGTACCACAACTCAGCTGAAAAATGGGGTGAAGCGATGAGTAAAACCAATGTCCGCATCGGCGCGTTTGAGATAGACGATGCCGAACTGCACGGTGAACATCAGGGAGAGCGAACGTTAAGTATTCCCTGCAAATCCGATCCAGATTTATGTATGCAGCTTGACGCCTGGGATGCCGATACCAGCGTGCCCGCTATTCTCAATGGCGAACATTCCGTGCTCTACCGTAAACATTACGACCGCCAGTCTGATGCCTGGGTCATGCGCCTTGCCTGACTCAAATGAACCCGTCGCCTGAGACGGGTTATTTATTTCCCCGTCCCGCCGTCATCCCCTACACTAAAGAGTATGTGAACCCGAGCATGAGGCCAGGATGTTTGCCTTGGTGTTGTTTATTTGCTATCTGGATGGCGGCTGCGAGGACATTGTGGTTGACGTCTACCGCGAGGAAACGCAGTGCTTAGTGGCGATGGAGGATCAGCGGATCCGCCACGGCGGCTGCTATCCGATAGAAGATTTTATTGATGGCTTCTGGCAACCCGCCAGCGAATACAGCGATTTTTAACCTGCCGATTGTAGCGCCACCAGCGTCAGCGTTCCGCCAAACACGGCGCCCGTATCAATATAGTGTTGATTATCGCGTTCATAAGGCGTGCGAAGCGGCGTATGGCCAAACCAGAAATGGTCTGCTCCGGCGATGGCGCCATGACGTCCCGCCAGATGTTCGCTCAGGCGATGACGGCTCCATAACACCCGCTGGGGATCCACCGGCTGCTGCCAGCGATAGACTGGCGCCGGATAATCGGCATGGGCGATCACATGCCGGGCATCTGCACACCCAACTTCAATAATCAACGGTAGCCGCTGACAACGCGCTAACAGCCGGTCGGCTTCGGCCCGCTGCTGCGCGGTGCCCCGGCCATACCAGTCGCCGCCATTCATCTGCCAGAGTGCCATATCCCCGCTCTCCAGCGCCTCCAGCGCCATCTGTTCATGATTCCCCCGAACGGCCCTGAACCAGCGGCAGCGCAGCAGGCCGAGGCAGTCAGCGCTCTGCGGTCCGCGATCGATCAGATCGCCCACGGAAATGAGCAGATCGGCCCAGGGATCAAAGCGCAGCTGACGCAGGCGGCCCATCAGTAGCGCAAAGCAACCATGCAGATCGCCCATCAGCCAGATATTACGCCAGTCGCTACCATTAATACGTTGATACATATAATTACCTCTCTGCTGTAATTATAGGTAATTGCGCCGAATCCCCGTGATTTTTATTTACACCTCAATCGATTTTAAACAAACGGGAAATATAGTCGGCCAGAGGATTAAGCTTATCAGAAGCTCGCTTTAAAATAGGAGGAAATAACAACGAGGTGTTTATCGTGACAGACAATAGCCTGCATTCAACCAGCGTGCTTGCGCCGCGCTCGCATCTTATTGCCGATCTGGTGATGGGCAGACTAATACCTGCACCTATCTGGCGGCAGAAAAATTTTCGCCTTAAATTTCTGCTGCGTACGGCGTTATTTTATAGCCCCACCAAAGCAATGCTTGAGTCGCTTAGCGCCCGTGACGATTTTAATCAGCTTCTGACCGCGCAGGCGACCTTGCCGGGAAAAGTGCACCGTCAGTACCTGACGCGCGATCTTAACGCCTGGCAGCGGGCGATGGCGGTGATAAGTCATTATCGCTACATCGATACCCTGCAAGGGTCGCTGCTGGCGCATGCCATGACCGCGGTGAGCGAGGTCCCGCTGCTGACGCTGAACGGAAAAGACGACAGCCCGTTCACTCTCTCCGCCTCCTCAGCCGGGAAGGCTGAGCGCGAGGGCGAAACCACATTATGGCTACGCGACGGCGATCACACCCTGTTGGCCAGCGCAACCTTTAGCGTGACCTGGGACGGTGAAGCCTGGCAACTGGTCATCGGCGGCCTGCAGGGGCCACGGCGCCACGTTTCCCATGAGGTGATTAAGCAGGCCACTCGCGCCTGCTTCGGCCTGTTCCCGAAGCGCCTGCTGCTGGAGTTCATTTGGCTACTGGCCGCTCGCAGCGCTATCGAGTCGATTTATGGCGTCAGCGATAACGGCCATGTGTTCCGTGCCCTGCGCTATCGTCTGAGCAAGGGCCGCCATTTCCACGCCAGCTACGACGAGTTCTGGCAGTCCATCGATGGTAAGCCGGAAAGCGCGTGGCGCTGGCGGCTGCCGCAGCGTCTGGAACGAAAATCACTGGAGAGTATCGCCAGCAAAAAACGGGCCGAATACCGGCGTCGGTTCCAGCTGCTGGATCAGCTGGCTGAGCAGGTGGACATCCTGACGCAACCGCGCCATGGTGCGTAAATGTCGCTGCGGATAGCGCCGCGCTGACACGCGGCGTTTGCTTATTCGGTCGTTATTTCGCTACTATCATGGCCCCTGGCGCCATTGGATAGTGGTTGGCATGATGAGTAAAACCGAAATTTTCCTGCTGATTATTCTTGCGGTCATTCTGCTGGGCTGCGTATGGTTTGTTTTTAGTGATGAAATTTGGCTTTTGCTCTGCTATCTCGAAAGTAAAATATATCCCACCTTTAGCGTCCCTGAATAATTTTAGCCGCTGTAAATAGCGGCGCATTCGCTTATTATTTTTAGCGATACGGTCGTTCATTGATAGCTAATCGCATGAATTGCCAAACCTATTAGACTTTGCTTATTTTATTTGTCATACAAATGTGTATACTAGCAGGCTTCCGATGTTGGCCCGCCAGTTAACCTGCACGCCGGGCCTGGTTAGGTGCAGGTTTTTTCTTTTCTCTTTCCACCCCAGCTTCAGATCTCTCCTTCCCGACGCAACCCTTCCTCAGGATGCGATTTGTGTGTAAATGGATTGTGTATGCTAAAAACGGTGTGCTATAACGGGACATCCAGAGGCCAGCCTGGGGTTTGACTGACATGATGTCGCTGGCTATTGCGAAAGCAGAAAGTTACCGATAAAAAGAGACCGAATACGATTCCTGTATTCGGTCCAGGGAAATGGCTCTTGGGAGAGAGCCGTGCGCTAAAAGTTGGCATTAATGCAGGCTAAGTCGCCTTGCACTATAAGAATAGTTTAACGCGTCAGCTTTTCCAGTCCGTGGCCAATGTGGTCGTATAATTCCTGGGAAACGGCTGTCAGCCAGTAAAAAACCGCCACTGCCGTTATCCGGCAAGGGCGGTTTTTTTTATGCTATTACAGTAAGATAACGCGGAACGCTAGCAGAGCTTCTGCGCTCGCTCGATAAATGGCGCAAGGCTCATTTTTTGTCCCGGGTGCTGCGGATCGTCGATCTGGATCACCGAGATCGGCTGCGCGGTCGTCTTGCCGGCTTTAACCTGCTGTTCCGCGACGTCATTGAGCGGATACTGGACCAGCGTACTCGGGTTGATGGCGTAAAGCGCGTTACCCGGACGGCAGGTCAACATCACCTCTTCACGGTTGAACGCCCAACTCTCCTTCCCCACTTCAAAGCGGCTCACGGTGATAATTTGCGGCGCCGCCAGAGCAGCCCCGGAGCTTGCCAGTAACAACATGGTCAGAACAATTTTTTTCATGATTTTGCCAGTTAATTCAATAAGGTTCCCAGGTGGCAAACAGACTGACGGCCAGCAGCGCCAGCGCGCCCAGCCCTATCTCAGCCTGCGTGGTTCGCAGGATCAGGCTTTCCGCCCGCGAACCGCTTGCCGACATGCGCGGTACCAGAACATACCTGTTCACTAAGGCAATTACCACCATCCCGGCGACCAGCGCACATTTGATCAACAGCATGCGTCCCCAGGGCGAGGTTCCGATCACCGCCCCCTGGATCAACAGCGCATTGACCACGCCGCTGGCAAGGGTGCCGGCCACCGCCAGATGTCCATAACGCGAAAAGCGCGCCATGGTATAGACCGCAGCCTGACGCCAGCGCCCCTGCGCCAAACGCAGGCAGTAGATGAAGGGCAACAGGCCGCCGAACCAGCTGGCGACGCAGAAGAGGTGGACGGCATGATTAGTGCGCTGCAGGGCGCCGAGTAAGCCATCGTGCATAGCAGCATGCCCAACCCCGGCGGAAAGCAGCAGCTGGGCCGCCAGCAGGGCCATCAGTTGCCTGGCGCCGTGATGGGGACGGATCCACACCACGGCGAGAGCAGTCAACGCCAGCAGGATCTGCCAGATCCACACCCCGCCGAAGCGGGTTCCCGCTACCGCCTGCCAAACGGCGGGCTGCCAGACATCCGCCCAGCCGTCGCCCATTATCCCCCCCTGCAGCAGAAACAGCGCCACGGTTGAGAGCGCGCCAATCAACATCAGGGGGCGCAATAGCGGATAAAAGCGGTGCATCAGCACGCGCCTCAGCGGTACCGGCGCCCACCAGGCGCCATACAGCACGCAGCCAAAAGCCAACATCAGGGTGATAAAGTGCCCAAAACGCAGCGTGATATAGAGCCCGGTCAACATCGATCACTTCACGCTAAAAGTGTATTGCCCTTTGGTTTTATGGCCGTCAACCGAGACCACATGCCATGCTACGGTGTACTCCCCCGGAGACAACGTTTCCGCCAGGGGTAAGGTGACCTGAGCGGGGTTGTCAGCGCTGCGGGTCAGTTTACCGGCGGCTACCGCGTGCTGCTGCGGACCGGTGACGGTCACGCCGCTGAAGGCCGGTTCGATCCCTTCGGAGAAACTGAGCGTCAGCGTCTGAGGGGGCGCGGTCAGTTGGGCACCCGCGGCGGGGATCTGCTGTTGCAGGTGAGCATGGGCGAAGGCGCCTGCCGCGGTTAACATACCGGCAAACGCAACGGAGAGGCGCAACGCGCGTCCAGCGAGGAGTCGCATATTCGTCATTCCCTTTTGTTATGTCTGTAGGACAGAGAATAACCCTGTATAATGGCAGAGTCGAGCTAAGCGTCAGCGCCTCGACCGGGTTTACCAGCACACTGGAGTTAATAATGGAAAGAAATCTGGCCAAAATTTCGCAAGCTGAGATGGATAAGGTCAACGTCGATCTCGCCGCCGCCGGCGTCGCCTTTAAGGAGCGATACAACATGCCGGTGGTCGCTGATTTGGTCGAGCGTGAGCAGCCCGCCCATCTGCACGACTGGTTCCGCGAACGACTGATCGCCCATCGGCTGGCCTCTGTCTCGCTTTCCCGACTGCCCTGGGAGCCGAAGCAGAAATAATGCGCGCCCGTCTGCTCCCCATCGGTTGGCAAGACCACCCAATTCCTTTACGCTTGTTGTTTTGCTCTGGAGCGAGCCATGCTGCGCGTCATTGATACCGAAACCTGCGGCCTGCAGGGGGGCATCGTCGAAATCGCCTCGGTCGATATTGTCGATGGGCGAATCACTAACCCGATGAGCCATCTGGTGCGTCCTGATCGCCCCATTACGCCGCAGGCGATGGCTATCCACCGTATAACGGAAGAGATGGTCGCCGATAAGCCGTGGATTGAAGAGATTATTCCGCATTATCTTGGCAGCCCCTGGTATGTCGCGCACAACGCCAGCTTTGACCGCCGGGTGCTACCGGAGATGAGCGGCGAGTGGATTTGTACCATGAAGCTGGCCCGCCGCCTGTGGCCGGGTATCAAATACAGCAATATGGGGTTATATAAATCACGTAAGCTGAATGTGGCGACCCCGCCGGGGCTGCATCACCACCGCGCGCTGTATGACTGCTATATCACCGCCGCGCTGCTGCTGGATATCATTAACGTTTCCGGCTGGACGCCTGACGAAATGGCCGATATCACCGGCCGCCCGGCGCTGCTCACCACCTTTACCTTCGGCAAATACCGGGGTAAAGCGGTGGCCGAAATTGCTGAAAACGACCCCGGCTACCTGCGCTGGTTATTCAACAATCTCGACCGGATGAGCCCCGAACTGCGTCTGACCCTCAAACACTACCTCGGGGAATAATCGTCACACAGCCGCTTTTCCCGGCAGTGTCCCCTGCGCCAGGGCAATGAAAAAGGCATACTCCAGGGCCACCCCTTCATAGCTTTTAAAGCGCCCGGATTTGCCGCCATGGCCGGAATCCATATCGGTACAGAGCAGCAGCAGGTTATCGTCGGTTTTCAGTTCCCGCAGTTTGGCCACCCATTTCGCCGGCTCCCAGTATTGCACCTGGGAATCGTGCAGTCCGGTGGTGACCAGCATATGCGGATAAGCCTGCGCCCGGACGCCGTCGTAGGGGCTGTAGCTTTTCATGTAGTGGTAATAGGTTTCATCCTGTGGATTCCCCCACTCTTCAAATTCCCCGGTGGTCAGTGGAATAGATTCGTCCAGCATGGTGGTAACCACATCGACGAACGGCACCTGGGCTATCACGCCATGAAACAGCTCAGGACGTTCGTTAACGGCCACGCCCATCAGCATCCCGCCGGCGCTGCCCCCCATGCCATAGCAGAGCTGCGGATCGCCGTACCCCTGGGCCAGCAGCGCGTCACAGACGTCCAGATAGTCGTTGAAGGTATTTTTCTTACACAGAAATTTGCCGTCCTCATACCACTGCTGCCCCAGCTCGCCCCCGCCGCGGACATGGGCGATGGCGTAGACAAAGCCGCGGTTGAGCAGGCTCAACCGGCTGGCGCTGAAATCGGCATCGATACTCTCGCCATACGAGCCGTAGCCATAGACCAGCAGCGGATTGCTCCCTTTGCGGAAATGGTCGCGATGGTAGACCAGCGATACCGGAACCTCGACGCCATCACGGGCGGTCACCCACAGGTGTTCGCTCTGGTAGCAGCTCGTGTCCAGCCCCTTCACCTCCTGCTGCTTGATAACCCGCCGCTCGCCGGTATCCATGTCCAGTTCAAACAGGGTGTCCGGCGTGGTCATGGAGGAATACCCGTAGCGCAGTCGCGACGTTTCGGGTTCCGGATTATAGGCAAGCCAGGTGACATAGGCCGGATCGTCAAAGGCGATCCCTACCACCTCCCGGGTCTTGCGGTTAATTTGCCGCAGGCTGGTCAGGCCGCGCTGGCGCTCCTCGACGACCAGCCAGTCAGTAAACAGCGTAAATCCTTCGAGCATCACGTCGTGACGCGGTGGGATCAGCGTGGTCCACTGATCTTCATCGCGCAGCACGGTACGGTAGAGGCCAAAATTCTTCCCCTCGCGGTTAGATCGTAGATAGAACGCGTGCTGATAGTGATCGAGGCTGTATTCGTGATCTTTCCGCCGCGGCAGGAAGCAGACCGGCTCGGCGTCAGGCAGTTCGGCGTTGAGCAGCAGTGCTTCACTGGTAGTGGCACTGGAGAGATAAATCACCACGAACTGCTGGGAAGTGGTCTTATGTACGCTGACGTAGAAGGTCTCATCTTTTTCTTCATAAACCAGCACATCACTCTGCGCCGCGGTACCCACCGTGTGGCGCCAGACCTGATAAGGCAGCAGCGTGGTGGGATGTTTACGCACGTACCACACAAAGCGGGAATCATTGCTCCAGGCAAACCCGGAGGTAACATTTTCCAGGATCTCCGGGTACCATTCACCGCTGCTAAGGTTGCAGAAGCGCAGGCCATACTGGCGGCGGGAAAGATAATCCTCCGCCACCGCCATCAATTGGTTATTCGGCGCGACGCCCAGTCCGCCAAGGGTGTAGAACTCACTTTTCGCCGCCCGCTGGTTGCCGTCGAGCAGGATCTCCCACTCGTCCCACTCCTCTTTGAGCACCGACTGGCGCTGATAGATGGCGTATTCACAGCCCGGCTCGTAAACCTGACGGTAGCGAAAACCATTTTTACTGTAAGGGGCGGAGACTTCCCGTTGCGGAATGCGGTCGATAATTTCTTTCAGCAGACGTTCCTGCAGGCTGAGCTGCGAATCCATCACCCGCTTGCCATAGGCGTTCTCCGCGTGCAGGTACTCCAGCACGTCAGGTCGCGCGCGCTCATCGTCGCGCAGCCAGTAATAGTTATCGATGCGTGTATCGCCATGCAAGGTCATGGCGTGAGGGATCCGTTTGGCTTTAGGTGGCATGTTGTTCTTCTGCTGCTTTATCGTGACACAAGAGCATTCAGGTCACACGGCGGCGCCTGAATGATGACGTGTCTATAAGGGTGGCAAAAGACGCGGGCGATGCAAGCGAAACGTGATAATTTAGACGCTTAGCGCTTGTTTTTGTGACTGGATATCCTGTTCTATATCGGCCCGGACATCCTTTGGCAGTGACAAAGCGTCTCCCAGCGCGTTCAGATAACTGCGTTCCATAAAGTGGTCGATATCAATGACCGCGCAGCTGACGTAGTAGAGCTCCAGTGCCTCCTGCGGATCAACGATGCCCTCCGCCAGACGCTGAGGATCCAGCGGTTGGGCCAGCGCCTGGTCGATCAGCACCCGGGCCTGAACGTCGATATTGGCCGCCCGCAGCTGGGCTTCAATATTAGCCCGTTCGTGGTCATCTATATGACCATCGCTCCTGGCGGCAAAAACCAGTGCGGTGATCAGTCGCACGCTGCGCGGATCAACGTCCGCCGGCACGGCAGCCGGCGTGTTCGCCCCGGGGACAGGCGCGTTTTGAGCGCGCATCTTCTGCTGATACTTGTTCCATAACACCGTACCCGCCACCGCCCCACCGCCAGCCAGCAGCGCGCTGGTGCCGTACTTCGCCAGCAGTTTGCGTGAGGATTTACTGGCCACCAGCAACCCGGCCAGCCCGCCAATCGCGCCGGGCAGCAGTGCGCTCCCTTTTGACGACTCGCCTGTCGATGACGCGCCCTGCTGCCCGAGCAGCGACTGCAGTTGATTAAGCCAGTTAGCCATGGTTTTCCTCTCAGGTGATAAAACACTGCTATCAGCCTAAACGACGCGATGTCAGGAAATGTTAGATCTGGCTAAAGATGCGCAAAGGTGGGCGCGGCAGACAAATCCCTGCCCAGCCAGGCCATAGCTGGCTGCCGCCAGTCAGGCCACTTTCGCCTTACGCGCTTTGGTCGCTGGCGCCGCGGCGTCTTCCGCTGGAGAAGCCTCTTCTGCCGCCGACGGCGCGGGTGAGTCGTGCGCGGACGCATCCTGCTCCGGCAATCGGCCGACGCGCAGGATATGCTGCAGCGCCTCTTTTCGCTCTGCCAGCCACATCGCCATGGTGTCACGCTGGGCGTCATCCATCTCCAGCGGCGATGCCACCAGCCAGTCATTCAGCACCTCTGCCAGATCGAGCATTTTGTCGTAAGCGTCGGCCTCTTTTTTGCTGGCAAAAGACATTTTTTCCTCACCTTCGCGGATCACAACATATTTAATTTCAACCGCCATGCTGCAGCCTCTCAATACTGTATTTTTATACAGTATAACAAATTTCCTCTCCGGACTCAACTCACGCGCGTAAAGACAGACGCAAACGTTTTCGTTTATAATCGGCAGCATCTTTTTTTACTGCGGAAGAGAGTTATGACTGTATTAGGCACCGCGCTGCGCCCGGCAGCCACCAAAGTAATGCTGTTAGGTTCCGGCGAGCTGGGCAAAGAAGTCGCTATTGAATGTCAGCGTCTGGGCATTGAAACTATCGCCGTCGACCGCTACCCCGATGCCCCGGCGATGCAGGTCGCCCACCGCGCCCATGTCATCAATATGCTGCACGGCGAGAGCCTGCGCGCTCTGATTGAACAGGAAAAACCCGATTACATCGTGCCGGAGATCGAAGCTATTGCTACCGATACCCTGGTTGAACTGGAACAGGCCGGGCAGAAAGTAGTCCCCACGGCGCGGGCGGCTAAGCTCACCATGAACCGCGAAGGCATTCGCCGCCTGGCGGCAGAAGAGCTGCAGCTCCCCACCTCCAGCTATCGCTTTGCCGACAGCGAAGAAGGCTTCCGCGCGGCGGTCACCGACATCGGTTTGCCGTGCATCGTCAAACCAGTGATGAGCTCCTCCGGCAAAGGTCAGAGCTTTATCCGCTCGGCTGACCAGCTCAGCGAAGCCTGGCGCTATGCGCAGCAGGGCGGCCGCGCCGGCGCCGGGCGGGTGATCGTCGAGGGGGTGGTGAATTTCGATTTCGAAATCACCCTGCTCACCGTCAGCGCCGTCGACGGCGTGCATTTCTGCGCCCCGGTTGGCCATCGCCAGGAAGACGGCGATTACCGTGAGTCCTGGCAACCGCAGCAGATGAGCGACCTGGCCCTCGAACGTGCCCAGGCCATCGCCCGCAAGGTAGTGCTGGCGCTGGGGGGTCATGGCCTGTTTGGCGTGGAACTGTTCGTATGCGGCGACGAGGTGATCTTCAGCGAAGTTTCCCCGCGCCCACACGACACCGGCATGGTAACGCTGATCTCGCAGGATCTCTCGGAATTCGCCCTGCACGTTCGTGCCTTTCTTGGACTGCCCGTCGGCGCTATCCGCCAGTATGGTCCCGCCGCTTCCGCAGTGATCCTTCCGCAGCTGACCAGTCAGAACGTCAGCTTTGGCCAGCTGCAATCGGCCGTCGGGGCTGGCCTGCAGCTGCGACTGTTCGGCAAGCCCGAGATTGACGGTACCCGCCGCCTGGGGGTGACCCTCGCCGTTGCCGATTCGGTTGAAGAGGCCGTAGCGCGGGCTAAAACCGCCGCCGCTGCGGTCATCGTCGAAGGCTAAAGACAAAAAAACCCGGTCGCGTTGCCGCTGACCGGGTTGTCGACCCTGAGGCGCGGTTTACTTCGCGCCTTCCACCGCTTCACGCGCCAGGGTGGTGATGCGATCGTAGTCGCCGGCCTCCAGCGCGTCGGCTGGCACCAGCCAGGAACCGCCGATGCACAGCACGCTATTCAGCGCCAGGTAGTCACGGTAGTTGGCCGGAGAAATACCGCCGGTAGGGCAGAAACGAATGTGGCCGAACGGACCAGCAATCGCCTGCAGGGCTTTCACGCCGCCGTTGGCTTCCGCCGGGAAGAATTTAAACTCTTTCAGACCATACTGCATACCCAGCATCAGCTCGGAAACCGTGCTGATCCCCGGGATCAGCGGAATGGTGCCGTCTTCGGTCGCCGCTTTCAGCAGGGATTCGGTCAGTCCCGGGCTGATAGCGAACTGCGCGCCAGCTTCCGTTACCGCTTTCAGTTGCTCGACGTTGGTGACCGTGCCCGCGCCGACAATCGCGTCCGGCACTTCTTTAGCAATCGCGCGGATCGCTTCCAGGGCGCACTCGGTGCGCAGGGTGACTTCCAGCACGCGCACGCCGCCCGCGACCAGCGCTTTCGCCATCGGTACCGCATGCTCCAGCTTTTTCACCACGATAACCGGGACAACCGGACCGGAGGTGAGGATTGCTTCTGCTGTTGTTTTCCAGTTTTTCATCAGGATTTTCTCTCGCCAGATCTAGAAATAAAATCGTCTTAAAAAGTGATGCAGGTTGCGCCCTGCTCCGCGCCAGAGAGCTTCTCACGCAGCGCCCCAAACATCTCCCGACCGGTTCCCACGCGCGACGCGCTGAGGTCAGGGATATGCGGCTGACGCGCCGCCAGTTCGGCATCGTCCACCAGCAGCGTCAGTTCTCCCGTCTGCCCGTTCACGCGAATCACATCGCCATCGCGCACTTTCGCCAGCAACCCACCATCATAGGCTTCAGGCGTGACATGGATTGCTGACGGGACTTTACCGGAGGCGCCAGAGAGTCGGCCATCGGTCACCAGCGCTATTTTGAAACGGCGGTCCAATAATACACCAAGTGGCGGCATAAGTTTATGTAATTCTGGCATCCCGTTCGCTTTTGGCCCCTGATGACGGACCACCACCACACAATCTTTATCCAGCAGGCCCGCTTCAAAGGCCGGCAATACGTCGTGTTGGCTCTCGAACACCACCGCCGGCGCTTCGATCACCTGATTCTCCACCGGGACCGCCGAGGTTTTCATTACCGCGCGCCCCAGGTTGCCGCTCAGCACCTTGGTGCCGCCGTGGCGGGAGAACGGTTTCTCGAAGGTCGCGATGACCTGATCGTCAAGCGGCGCTGTCGCCCCTTCACGCCAGTCCAGCTCGCCGTTGTTGAGCCACGGCTCCAGGGTATAACGCGACAGACCAAAGCCAGCGACGGTGTGAACATCCTCATGCAGCAGGCCGCCTTTCAGCAGCTCGCGCACCAGTACCGGAACGCCGCCCGCCGCCTGGAAGTGGTTGATATCCGCCGGGCCGTTGGGATAGAGGCGCGCCAGCAGCGGCACCACGTCTGACAGGTCGGAGAAATCGTCCCAGTTAATGATGATCCCCGCCGCGCGGGCCATCGCCACCAGGTGCATGGTATGGTTGGTGGAGCCACCGGTCGCCAGCAGCGCCACGATGCCGTTGACCACCACTTTTTCGTCGAACATTTTCCCCAGCGGCATCCACTCGTTGCCATTGCCGGTCATGCGGGTGACCTGGCGTGCGGCAGCGGCGGTCAGCGCGTCCCGCAGCGGGGCATCCGGATGGACGAAGGACGATCCCGGCAGTTGCATGCCCATAAACTCGACCACCATCTGGTTGGTGTTCGCCGTGCCGTAGAAAGTACAGGTTCCCGGCGCGTGATAAGAGGCGGCTTCGGACTCCAGCAGCGCCATACGATCCACTTTACCTTCCGCGTACAGCTGGCGAATGCGGACCTTCTCTTTATTAGGCAGGCCGCTGGCCATTGGACCGGAGGGAATAAAGACCGACGGCAGATGGCCGAAAGAGAGCGCCGCCATGGTCAGGCCAGGAACAATTTTATCGCATACCCCGAGGTATAGCGCGCCATCGAACATGTTATGCGACAGACCGATAGCGGCGGACATGGCGATCACTTCGCGGCTCAGCAATGAGAGCTCCATACCGTCCTGCCCCTGGGTTACGCCGTCGCACATTGCCGGCACGCCGCCGGCCACCTGGCCGACCGCATTGGCGCTATGCAGCGCTTTACGGATGATGTCCGGATAGTGTTCGTAGGGCTGGTGCGCGGACAACATATCGTTGTAGGAGGTAATGATGGCGATATTGTTGCGCAACATGCTTTTCAGAGAGGCTTTGTCGTCAGCCTGACAGGCCGCGAAACCGTGAGCCAGATTGCCGCAGGCCAGTTGCGCACGATGCACGGTGTCGGTTTTGGCCTGGTTAATCCTTGCGAGGTAAGCCGCGCGGGTGTCACGCGACCGTTCGATAATGCGATTTGTTACCCGTAACATTGTCGAATTCATAAAGGCTCCTCAAATTTGTATCTGTCCGGCCGCTGCGTGATGACGTATTTTTGTGCTAAAGGCCACCAACACCAGCGCTCAGGGGCAAAATGTCTGAAAGCAGTGTAATAAAAAAAGCCCCGTGGGTGAATCCTCACGGGGCTTAAAAGATTAAAAAGCGTGCGACTTTCTGCGTCAGATCATGTTACCGGTAAAATAACCCTGACGGATTAGGCGGCGAGCTTACTCGAACTCGTTCCATGAGCGGCCGTCACGGGTGATCATCGCCACCGACGCAACCGGTCCCCAGGTCCCTGCCTGATACGGTTTCGGCGCATCGCGGTCGGCAGCCCAGGCTTCGGTGATGGAATCCACCCATTTCCACGCCTCTTCCACTTCATCACGGCGGACGAACAGCGCCTGGATACCGCGCATGGTCTCCAGCAGCAGACGCTCATAAGCATCGGCCAGGTGCGTCTGGTTGAAGGTCTCGGAGTAGCTCAGATCCAGCTTGGTGATCTGCAGATTATGCTTATGGTCGAGGCCCGGCACTTTGTTCAGCACCTGGATATCCACCCCTTCGTCCGGCTGCAGACGAATGGTCAGCTTGTTCTGCGGCAGCTCCTGCCAGGTCTCTTTAAACAGGTTCAGCTCCGGAGTTTTGAAGTAAACCACGACCTCAGAGCATTTGGTCGGTAGACGTTTGCCGGTGCGCAGATAGAACGGTACGCCGGCCCAGCGCCAGTTATCGATATCGACGCGGATAGCCACGAAGGTTTCGGTGTTACTGGTTTTGTTGGCGCCCTCTTCTTCCAGGTAGCCCGGCACTTTTTTGCCCTGGGCAAAGCCGGCGGTGTACTGGCCGCGAACGGTTTTCTCACGCACGTTGGAGCGATCAATGCGGCGCAGGGATTTCAGGACCTTGACCTTTTCATCACGGATGCTGTCGGCGCTGAGATCGGACGGCGGTGACATGGCAATCATGCAGAGGATCTGCAGCAGGTGGTTCTGGATCATGTCGCGCATCTGCCCGGCCTGGTCGAAGTAACCCCAGCGCCCTTCAATACCCACCTCTTCCGCGACGGTGATTTCGACATGGTCGATAGTGCGGCAGTCCCAGTTATTGACGAACAGAGAGTTGGCAAAGCGCAGCGCCAGCAGGTTGAGGACCGTCTCTTTACCGAGGTAGTGGTCGATACGGTAGACCTGGCACTCTTCAAAAAACTCGCCGACCTGGTCGTTGATTTCACGCGAGGTTTCCAGCGAGGTACCCAGCGGTTTTTCCATCACCACGCGCGCAGGCTTGGCATTGAGCTTCGCTTCGCCCAGACCTTTGCAGATCGCGCCAAAGGTGCTCGGCGGCATGGCGAAATAGTTGATGGTGACACGGTTCTGTTGATCCAGCATCTCACCCAGACGCGTGAAGCCGCTGGTGTCATTGACGTCAAGATTACAGAACTCCAGGCGTCCGCTCAGGGAATCCCACAAACCCTCATCAATTTTTTCCTTCATGAAGGTTTCCAGCGCTTCGCGCACGACTTTGGTGTAAGCAGCTTTATCCCAATCGGCACGGCCGACGCCAATGATGCGGGTGTCGGCGTGGATCTGGCCCGCTTTTTCAAGCTGATACAGGGAAGGCAACAATTTACGTCGCGCCAGGTCGCCCTTCGCGCCGAAAATGACCAGGTCGCATGCCTGGGCCGTTTGCGTTACCGCCATGTCATTCTCCTCAGTTGATAGTCTGGTGCTTCTGCCAGGCTATATTTGTAATTTTCTTACACTGCACTGTACTGTGTTTACGTATTTCCCGAAAGCCTTCCCCTTCGTTTGCGGCGGTAAAACCGCACAGGGTGAAAACATTCGGCGATGATTTGGGCATCCGGCTGATATTGTTCGTTGTTTGTACCTGTTTCAGGTCAGTAAAATACGACTCTGATCATGTAATGAAAAAAAACAACATTATTTCACGTCATTCCTCACCGCTTGCGCTTGCGGAGGGGTATATTCTTGCTAAAACGCCCGATGATTTCACCCATTAATGAAATCGTTTCCATTGATGAGCGCCCTGTTACTAATGAACATGCTGGAAAAAATCCAGTCCCGACTGGAACACCTTAGCAAATCTGAACGCAAAGTGGCGGAAGTGATCCTCGCCACCCCCGCGCAGGCCATTCATTCGAGCATCGCCGCCCTCGCCCTTGAGGCCGGGGTGAGCGAACCGACCGTCAATCGCTTCTGCCGCAGTCTCGAAACCCGCGGGTTTCCTGATTTTAAACTGCACCTTGCCCAGAGCCTCGCGCACGGCACGCTCTATGTTAACCGGAATGTTGATGAAGACGACAGCGTTGAGTCATACACGGGAAAAATATTCGAATCGGCCATGGCGAGTTTAGATCAGGTCCACCATTCTCTCGACATGTCGGCGGTGAATCGCGCGGTGGATCTGCTGACTCAGGCCAAAAAAATCGCCTTTTTCGGCCTCGGTTCCTCGGCGGCGGTCGCCCATGATGCGATGAACAAATTTTTCCGCTTTAACGTGCCGGTCATCTATTCCGACGACATTGTCCTGCAACGCATGAGCTGTATGAATTGCGATGACGATGATGTGGTGGTGATTATCTCGCATACCGGAAGAACCAAGAGCCTGGTGGAGCTGGCGCAGCTGGCCCGTGAAAACGATGCCATGGTGATCGCCCTCACCTCCGCCGGTACCCCCCTGGCCCGGGAAGCCACGCTCGCCATCACCCTCGATGTCCCGGAAGATACCGACATCTATATGCCGATGGTCTCCCGTCTCGCCCAGCTGACCGTCATCGACGTATTGGCGACGGGGTTTACGCTGCGTCGAGGGGCAAAATTCAGAGATAACTTGAAGAGGGTCAAGGAAGCGCTGAAGGAATCGCGTTTTGATAAAGAACCGTTCGTACCCAGTGATAATCAATAAAAGTTGATAACAAGCAGTACCCCATTACACCTTCGATAACGATCCGGCTGTGCGACGTTGCAGGCTGGCGCTACCGAATCCATGTTCACGCAACACCAAAGTTGTATCAGTCAACGGAGTATTACATGTCCAGAAGGCTTCGCAGAACCAAAATCGTTACTACCTTAGGCCCGGCAACTGACCGCGATAACAACCTGGAAAAAGTTATCGCCGCGGGCGCAAACGTAGTGCGTATGAACTTCTCTCACGGCACCCCGGAAGATCATCAGCTCCGTGCCGACAAAGTGCGTGAGATTGCGGCAAAACTGGGCCGTCACGTGGCCATCCTCGGCGACCTCCAGGGACCAAAAATTCGCGTATCGACCTTCAAAGAAGGCAAAATTTTCCTCAACGTCGGCGATAAATTCCTGCTCGACGCTAACCTTGGTAAAGGTGAAGGCGACAAAGAGAAAGTCGGGATCGACTACAAAGGCCTGCCGGCGGATGTCGTGCCGGGCGATATCCTGCTGCTCGACGATGGTCGCGTGCAGCTGAAAGTCCTCGAAGTTCAGGGGATGAAAGTGTTCACTGAAGTGACCGTCGGCGGTCCGTTGTCTAACAACAAAGGGATCAACAAGCTGGGCGGCGGCCTGTCTGCCGAAGCGCTGACCGACAAAGACAAGGCCGATATCGTCACCGCCGCCAAAATCGGCGTCGACTACCTGGCGGTCTCTTTCCCGCGCTGCGGCGAAGACCTGAACTACGCCCGTCGCCTGGCGCGCGATGCCGGCTGCGATGCGAAAATCGTCGCCAAAGTTGAGCGTGCGGAAGCAGTCTGCGATCAGGATGCGATGGACGACGTGATCCTCGCCTCCGATGTGGTCATGGTTGCGCGCGGCGACCTCGGCGTCGAAATCGGCGATCCAGAGCTGGTGGGTATCCAGAAAGCGCTGATTCGTCGTGCCCGTCAGCTGAACCGTTCCGTCATTACCGCCACCCAGATGATGGAGTCGATGATCACCAACCCGATGCCGACTCGTGCTGAAGTCATGGACGTGGCCAACGCCGTGCTGGATGGTACCGATGCGGTGATGCTCTCTGCGGAAACCGCTGCCGGTCAGTATCCGTCGGAAACCGTGGCCGCGATGGCGCGCGTGTGTCTGGGCGCCGAAAAAATCCCCAGCCTCAACGTTTCCAAACACCGTCTGGACGTCCAGTTTGACAATGTGGAAGAAGCGATTGCTATGTCGGCGATGTATGCCGCCAACCACCTGAAAGGCATCACGGCCATCATCACCATGACCGAATCGGGCCGCACCGCGCTGATGACCTCGCGCATCAGCTCCGGTCTGCCGATTTTCGCCCTTTCCCGCCACGAGCGCACCCTGAACCTGACCGCACTCTACCGCGGGGTGACCCCGGTGTTCTTCGACAGCCAGAATGACGGGGTAGCCGCTGCGCACGATGCCGTCAATCTGCTGCGGGACAAAGGCTACCTGGTCTCTGGTGACCTTGTGGTCGTTACCCAGGGTGACGTGATGAGCACCATCGGCAGCACCAACACCACCCGTATCCTTACCGTCGAGTAAGCCTCGGTGTCGACCTGCCAGCGATGCGGCTGGCAGGTTTTTTTTTGCCCACTATCTGGCAGATTACACCACCCAGCTCAACAACAGCGTCGCGGCGATCACCGTCGACGCCCCGCCGATCCGCGTCGCAATCTGGGCAAACGGCATCAACCCCATCCTGTTTGACGCCGAGAGGATGGCCACATCTCCGGTTCCTCCAAGGCCGCTATGGCAGCTGGTCACGATAGCGGCTTCCACCGGATACATATTCAGGCGAGTAGCGATAAAGAAACCGCTCAGCGCCATGGCAATAACGATGGAGCCGCAAACCACGACGTAGCCAATGGAGAAGACCGAGACCACGCTCTCCAGCGGCACATACAGCATGCCCAGGCCGATCATCAGCGGCCACACCAGCGCGGCGGAGACAAACTTGTAGCAGCTATGCGCCCCCAGCTCCATCGCCGCCGGGATAACGTTGGTATATTTGCAGAAGACGGCCGCCAGAATCATCAGCACCGGCCCGGGAATATGCACTACCTTCTCCAGCAGACCACCGACGATGAAAAATGCACAAATCATCAGCAACCCGGCGCCCATCAGCTGAAAATCGGTGGGTTGGGTACTCTGATGTTGCGCAAAGACGCTATTATCGTCATGGCTGCGGATCAGCATCCCATTGCCGGAGAGCGCCGGACGACGTGCGCCCATGCGCGCCAGAAAACCAGCGCAGATAATGGCGAAAATATTCCCAACCACCGCGGCCGGCGCCAGCTGGGCAACATAGACATCAGGTGTTTGCCCGAGAATGGCCGAATAAGCCAGCGACAAAGGCAGGATCCCTTCGCCGATGCCGCCGCCGATAATCGGCACGATGATAAAAAAGAAGGTGTGGTAAATACTGTAGCCAAATAAGCTGCCCACCAGCAGGCCGGTTAATATTGCCGCCCCGGTCCCGGCCACCAGCGGGACAAACATACGCACCATCCCCTGGATCAGAATAGTGCGGTTCATTCCCAGAATACTCCCGACAACCAGACAGGCGATGACGAAATAGAGGAGATTGGCCTCTTTCATCAGCAAGTGCACAGTATCGAGCGTATGAGCTTCAAACACGCCAAAGTAGACCAATACTGAGGGCATCATCAGACACAATATGGCCGGCCCGCCAATGTCTTTTAGTACTGGCACCATGCGGCCAATCTTAGCCAGCGCGAATCCCAGGGTCATAATGACCGCCAGTCCGCCAATCATATTTTTCGGCAGCAGGCCCGCGCTCGCAGAGAGCGCGACGATCGCAGCGATACCAATAAAGAGCGTTAACGGTACGGCACCAACGTCGATATTGGATAAAAGTCGTGTCGATTGGCCGTTCGGTTGCGTTTTATCTATCGGGTGGTTGAGTGAATTATTTTCCATATTTTTACCTGAATGATAAGGAGGTAGCGTAGGGTAGTAACGCAATATTAAAATTTGCGTAGCAACATAAATGAAATAGCACTAAACACCGGCTCACCAAAATACACTCAAAACGGTAGCACAGGCGTTTAAAACAAAAAATGACAAACGGATTTCTTCTGTTGGCTTTGTGACTAAACTATAAAATTGATTTTAAGTAATTTAATTTATCGTCATAAAGCTAAAGTTTTCATCAATGGTGAAATTTAAATGCCTTAGATACAACCCCATGATTTAACCCTGTTTTCTTTATTTGTAAGTAAAGTATCCGAGACGAAATTATTTAAAGGCAGGCGACTGTGATGACTATCACCTTTTAAATATTACGGGATCGCTAGATTGGCGACACAACAACCCGATAAAATATGTCAGGACATCTTATGCCTTCACTACTCTTACAATCTCTTTTCCCATTGGTATTTATCATGCTGCTGGGATGGCTTAGCGGTAAACTAGGCTATACCCGGCGCGAGGATGCCTCCGTTCTGGCCACGGTGGTGATCCGCTTTGCGCTTCCGTTCCATCTTTTTATCGGCGCGTTAAATACCCATCCCGATAAAATTAAAAACTTCACCTTTATGGCGGTGTTAGTCATTGGCCTGATGGGGTCCTATTTTCTCACGCTGCTGATCTCACGCTATGTTTTCCGTCATGATATTAAAACCAGCGCGATTCAGTCGCTGGTTTGCGCCTTCCCCGATATGGCCTACTTTGGCGCGCCCGTTCTGGCGGTACTGATAGGTCCGGAGGGTTTTCTCGGCGTGCTTATCGGAAACCTGGTGACCAGCGTATTGATGATCCCCCTGACTATTATCCTGATTCGCATGGGAGACAAGCACCGGAGCGCGGATGAACCCCAGCTTCACGCCGGGCAGCTGATCCTGCAAAACCTACTGAAGGCCGTGAGAAACCCCATCGTCTGGATCCCAATTTCCGGCGTATTGCTCAGCCTGGCGGGAGTCCAGCTGCCACCTATGCTCAGTATGCCTATTGAAATGGTGGGTAAAATCGCCGGCGGTCTGTCACTGTTCGCCCTGGGACTGCTGTTTTACGGCGAACGCCCGACGGTCAATATTCAAACCTGTACCAATATCAGTATCAAAAATCTGATCCAACCGGCAATGATGGCCCTGGCCGGACTGGCCTTTGGGCTCAGTCATACCTTAATGCAACAGGTTATTATCATCGGCGCGACGCCTTCCGCCATCGCGGCAGGGATGTTTGCACTGCGCAGCGATACCTATATTGAGCCGGCCTCATCCTCTATTTTGCTGGGTACCGCCATCGGCGTCGTCACCGAAGGCATCATGATTTATCTCATTTCGTAATCACGGAAATAAAACACCAAGACATCAGGCAATGTTTTAATTTGATATTCAGGAGTCATCCAATGTTAGCCACAGAAACCTTATACACTCCCTATAACGGTGCCGTCCTGCTGGAAAATCCGTTATTAAATAAAGGCCTTGCTTTTACCGAAAGTGAACGCACGGCATTTAATCTTCAGGGACTGTTACCCCATAATGTTGAAACCATTGAAGAACAAACCGAGCGCGCATGGGGCCAGTTTTGCCAGTTCAAAAAGAGTATTTCGCGCCATATCTATCTCAGGAATATTCAGGATACTAACGAGACATTATTCTATAACCTGCTGCGTAGTCATATGAAAGAAACGCTGCCGGTGATCTATACCCCGACGGTGGGTGAAGCGTGTGAACATTTCTCAGAAATATATCGCCGGGGACGCGGTTTGTTTATTTCCTGGCCCAACCGTCACCAGATTGACGAAATGCTGCAGGGATTTTCCCGCAATGATATCAAAGTCATTGTGGTGACCGATGGCGAGCGCATTCTGGGGCTGGGCGACCAGGGGATTGGTGGTATGGGGATCCCCATTGGCAAACTCTCGTTATATACCGCCTGCGGGGGCATTCACCCGGCATCCACGCTGCCTATCATGCTAGATGTCGGCACCAACAACCCGCAGCATCTGGAGGATCCGCTGTATATGGGCTGGCGCCATCCGCGCATCAGCGACGAGCAGTACCTGGAGTTTATGGACATGTTTGTCCATGCCATTCAGCAACGTTGGCCGAATGTATTACTTCAGTTTGAAGACTTTGCCCAAAAGAATGCCACGCGACTGCTCAACCGCTATCGTCACCAGCTGTGCTGTTTTAACGATGATATCCAGGGCACCGCCGCCGTGACCTCAGGGACGCTGATCGCCGCCGCGGCCGCGGCCGGGACGCCGATCCGCGACCAGCGGGTAGTTTTCCTTGGCGGCGGTTCGGCCGGATGCGGCATTGCGGAAAAAATCATTGCGCTGATGGTGGATGATGGGCTTTCGCAGGAGGAAGCACGCCGCCGTATCTTTATGGTTGACCGCTTTGGCCTGCTGACGGATGAGATGCCCAATCTGCTCGATTTTCAGCGCGACCTCGTCACGCCGCGAGCCAGTATTGCCCACTGGGATACCGAGTCCGCCCAACTGTCGCTGATGGATGTCGTACGCAACGTCCACCCTACCGTACTGATTGGCGTGTCTGGCCAGCCGGGGTTATTTAGCGAAGAGATAGTGAAGGAGATGCATCGGTACTGCCCGCGTCCGATTATTATGCCGCTCTCTAACCCCACCTCCCGGGCCGAAGCCCAGCCGAAGGATTTGCTGGAGTGGACCCGGGGAAGCGCGCTGATCGCCACCGGCAGCCCGTTCGAACCCGTCTTCTACGACGGCAAAACCTACGATATCGCTCAGTGCAACAACGCCTATATTTTTCCCGGTCTGGGGCTGGGGATCCTCGCCAGTAAAGCGCAGCGCGTCACGGAAGCGATGCTGATCACCTGCAGTAAAACCCTGGCAGCCCACTCGCCTTTGGCGAGCCGTGAAACCGGTGCTTTACTGCCGCCGGTTGAAGAGATCGAAATGATTTCCCGGGCTATTGCCGCAGAGGTCGCTCGCGCCGCGCAGCGGGACGGCGTTGCGCCGCAGATTGACGAGGCACAGCTGGCGGCGAATATCGATAAAACCTTCTGGCGAGCGCGCTACACCGCCTATAAACGATCGTCATTCTGATCGTCATTCCTCAACTCATCTTGCGGGAAGCCGGCTGGCTTCCCGCCACACCGGGGAACCACGCATGTTCAATGTGCTGATCGTCGATGATGATCCCATGGTAGCCGACCTGAACCGGCTGTTTATCAGCCGGGTAGCTGATTTTCACTGCTGCGGGGTGGCGGCGACGATCGGCGACGCCAAAGCGATGCTAAGCCATCTGGCGCAGGTCGATCTACTGCTGCTGGATGTCTATATGCAACAGGAGAATGGCCTGGACCTGCTGCCGGCGCTTCGCGCAGATGGGCGGAATATTGACGTCATCATGATGACGTCTGCCGCCGATACGCTCACGCTACAAACGGCGCTGCACTATGGCGTGGTGGATTACCTGATTAAACCGTTTCAGTTTCCGCGCTTTGAGGAGGCCCTGCAGGCATGGCGCAAAAAGTGTGAGGTGACGCAGGCGAAATCCTGTTATGCCCAAGCGGATATCGACACCCTGCTGCGCCGCGGGATCCCGCAACAGGAAAGCGCCCGCCGCCTGCCGAAAGGGCTGACGCCGCAAACCCTTCGCCTGGTGTGCCAGTGGATTGACGACCATCAGGCGCGCGATTTTTCGACCAATGAGCTGGCGGCGGCGCTGCAGATATCCAGGGTGTCATGCCGTAAATACCTGATTTGGCTGGAGCAGATAAACGTGCTCTTCACGACCAATCACTACGGTATCACTGGCCGCCCGGAGTATCGCTACCGGCTTGTCGTCGAGAACCTGATGTTACTGACGCAATATAGCCAGTGAGCCAGGAACGCCCACTGGCTCTCTTTTAGACTACTTCTTTGGGAACAGCTCTTTGCGTTTGTAGGGCTCGATTTCACCCGGCTTGCGCGTTTTCAGCAGCTTCAGGATCCAGGTGTACTGCTCGGTGTGCGGCTTAACAAACACTTCCACTTCTTCGTTCATCCGCCGGGCGATCGTCGTATCGTCTGCGTCCAGCAGGTCGTCCATCGGCGGGCGGACCAGCACCGTCAGGCGATGCGTTTGGCCATCATAGACCGGAAACAGCGGTACGACGCGGGCGCGGCATACCTTCATTAAACGGCCAATCGCGGGCAGCGTCGCCTTGTAGGTGGCAAAGAAATCCACAAATTCACTGTGCTCAGCGCCGTGATCCTGATCGGGCAGATAGTAACCCCAGTAGCCCTGGCGCACCGACTGAATAAACGGTTTGATCCCGTCGTTGCGCGCGTGCATACGCCCGCCAAAACGACGGCGCACGGTATTCCACACGTAATCAAAGACCGGGTTACCCTGGTTGTGGAACATCGCCGCCATCTTCTGCCCACCGGAGGCCATCAGCATCGCCGGGATATCCACGCCCCAGGCATGCGGAACGAGGAAAATCACTTTCTCGTTATTACGCTGCATCTCGTCGATGATCTCTTTCCCCTGCCAGTCGACGCGGGCAAGGATTTTCTGCGGATCGCGCAGGCCCAGCTCGGCCATCATCACCATCGCCTGCGGCGCCGAGGCATACATGGCGTCGATGATCGCTTCCCGTTCGTGCTCGCTTTTTTCCGGAAAACAGTAGAGCAAATTAATCTGCGCCCGGCGCCGCGAGCTTTTCGCCAAACGCCCTACGAAGCGGCCGAGTTTTCCGAGGATCGGATCGCGAAAGGAAGGCGGCGTCAGCGCGATGCCTGCGAAGGCAAAGACGCCCAGCCACGCGCCCCAGTAGCGCGGCAGTAAAAAGGATTTCTCAAACTTAGGGATAAACTCAATATTATTTTTTTTCGTTTCCATGCCCAATCCGCAGGTCGACTGCTTAATCAAGATAATGGGATAGTGTAGCGAGACGTTGGGTAACCTACAAAAGAAAAAGCCGGCGCCCTGGGGCACCGGCTTTCCACTGACCGGTGGTTAGTCAAACCGCAGCTGCGGGACGACCTCTTTGACCTGCGCCAGGTAATCGGTACGGTCGGAACCGCTCAGCCCTTCGGTACGCGGCAGCTTAGCCGTCAGCGGGTTGACCGCCTGCTGGTTGATCCACACTTCATAGTGCAGGTGCGGCCCGGTAGAACGGCCGGTATTCCCCGACAGCGCGATACGATCGCCGCGCTTCACTTTCTGCCCCGGTTTCACCAGCAGCTTACGCAAGTGCATATAGCGGGTGGTATAGGTGCGACCGTGGCGGATAGCAACATAATACCCGGCAGCGCCGCTGCGCTTGGCCACTACCACTTCGCCATCACCCACTGCCAGCACCGGCGTCCCCTGCGGCATCGCGAAATCGACGCCACGATGCGGCGCGACGCGCCCGGTGACCGGATTCAGACGACGCGGGTTAAAGTTAGAGGAAACGCGGAACTGACGCGCCGTCGGGAAGCGCATAAAGCCTTTCGCCAGCCCCGTCCCGTTACGATCGTAGAATTTGCCGTCTTCGGCACGGATGGCATAGTAATCCTTACCGTCGGAGCGCAAACGCACGCCCAGCAGCTGACTTTGCTCGCGCTTGCCGTCGAGCATTTCGCGCGACATCAATACCGAGAACTCGTCGCCTTTTTTCAGCTTACGGAAATCCATCTGCCACTGCATGGCCTTGATCACCGCGCTGATTTCGGTACTGGTCAGGCCGGCATCGCGCGCGCTGGAGACAAAGCTGGCGCCGACGGTGCCCTTCAGCACATTGTTGACCCAGTCGCCTTTCTGCAGCTCGCTGCTCATTTTAAAACCGTTGTCCACACGGGTATAAGTGCGGGTTTCGCGGCGGGACATCTCCCAGGTCAGGCTCTGCAGATCGCCGTCCGCGGTCAGGGTCCAGGAGAGCTGCTGGCCAATCTTCAGATTACGCAGCTCTTTATCGGCGGAGGAAAGCTGGGCGATATCGCCCATATCGATACCGTACTGGTTCAGGATGCTGCTGAGCGTATCGCCAGTCGACACCACATATTCATGACCGCCGGCATCGGTATCGGCCTTCTCGTCGAGTTCATCCTGAGGAATGGCTTCTTCTTCCTGCGGGGCCTGGTCGATCGGCTCGGAGGCTTCCGGCAGCAGGGAACGGATCTCGCTTTTTTCCAGTTCAATGGTTCTGACGATGGGGGCGGATTCCGGGTGGTAAATGTAGGGTCGCCAGACGGCGACCGCTAAGGTAAGAACGCTAAGCGACCCCAACATGACGCGATGAGGTCGTGGCAGATTGTTGAATGCCTGAGTGACAGCGCGGGCTATCTGTTGCACGTATTCACTTCCTCGTTAATCTCCTTTCAGGCAGCTCGAATACTGATTCGCCAGCTGGGTCAGGAATTGCGGGTAACTCGCTTTACCCAACGTAATTCCAGTACCCAGCGGATCCAGGGTTCCCATGCGCACAGACGTGCCCCGGGCAACAGCTTCGATAACCGCTGGCCTGAACTGTGGCTCAGCAAAAACGCACGTGGCCTTCTGCTCAACCAGTTGTGTTCTGATTTCGTGTAAACGCTGCGCACCAGGCTGTATTTCAGGGTTGACGGTAAAGTGCCCCAGCGAGGTCAAACCGTAGTGTTTTTCAAAGTAACCGTAGGCGTCATGAAAAACGAAATAGCCCTTCCCTTTCAGCGGTGCCAGCTCATTGCTAACCTGCTTGTCAGTCGCCGCCAGCGCGGCCTCGAACTGCTGCAGGTTGCTGTCGAGTTTGGCTCGACTCTGCGGCATAAGTTCTAATAATTTATCGTGGATTGCAACCGCCGAAAGCCGCGCTATCTCTGGGGATAACCACAGATGCATATTGTAAATACCGTGATGGTGATCGCCGTCACTTTTTTCTGCTGCGCCGTGGTCATGACCATCATGATCGTCATCGTCATCCGCCCCGGTCATCAGCAGCGGCTTCACCCCTTCCAGCTCCGCGATGGTCACCTTTTTATTCGCCGCAATGCTTTGCGTCGACCTATCCATAAAGGCTTCCATTTCCGGCCCAATCCATACCACTAAGTCTGCGTTCTGTAAGCGTTTTACATCAGAAGGCCGCAGTGAATAGTCATGCTCTGAGGCGCCGTCGGGCAATAGCACCTGAGTATCTGTCACCCCATCGGCGATGGCGGCTGCGATAAAGCCCAGCGGTTTCATGGAAGTCACTACGGCGGCGCTGGCCAGCGGAACCTGCGCGAACAAAAAAACAGCGCCAAGTCCAGCGCAAAGAAGCGTATTTTTATGTAACATAATGCGTCTAGTCATCGAAACGAGTGAATGTGATGTGATATTATAACATTCACTAGCTTGTGCAACCCTAAATTACTATGACAAACCTTGTTACGCTGGAAAATGTGTCGGTGGCCTTTGGCCAACGCCGCGTGCTGTCTGACATTTCGCTGGCACTCACGCCAGGCAAAATATTAACCCTGCTGGGCCCGAACGGCGCCGGTAAATCGACCCTTGTGCGAGTGGTTCTGGGGCTGGTAGCACCAACAGAGGGTGTCATCAAGCGGGAAGACCGCCTGCGGATTGGCTACGTGCCGCAGAAGCTGCATCTTGACGCCACGTTGCCGCTGACCGTCAGCCGCTTCCTGCGTTTGCGCCCGGGTACCCGCAAAGACGACATCCTGCCGGCACTGAAACGTGTGCAGGCCGGGCATCTGATCGACGCGCCGATGCAAAAACTCTCCGGCGGCGAAACCCAGCGCGTACTGCTGGCCCGCGCCCTGCTCAACCGCCCACAGCTGCTGGTGCTGGATGAACCGACCCAGGGTGTTGACGTCAATGGCCAGGTGGCGCTTTACGATCTTATCGACCAGCTGCGCCATGAACTGGACTGCGCAGTGCTGATGGTATCGCACGACCTGCATCTGGTGATGGCCAAAACCGACGAAGTCCTGTGCCTGAACCAGCATATCTGCTGCTCCGGCGCGCCGGAGGTGGTCTCCATGCATCCGGAGTTTATCTCCATGTTCGGCCCGCGCGGCGCGGAACAGCTGGGGATTTACCGCCACCACCATAATCACCGCCACGACCTTCAGGGGCGAATTGTACTGCGTCGGGGAAACAGCCGCTAATGATTGAACTTCTGTTACCTGGCTGGCTGGCCGGGATGATGCTGGCCTGCGCCGCCGGTCCGCTGGGCTCCTTTGTGGTCTGGCGCCGCATGTCCTATTTCGGCGACACGCTGGCGCATGCGTCGCTGCTCGGCGTCGCTTTTGGCTTATTACTTAACATCAATCCGTTTTATGCGGTGATCGCCGTGACTTTGCTGCTGGCCGGCGGGCTGGTGTGGCTGGAAAAACGCCCCCATCTGGCGATCGATACCCTGCTGGGCATCATGGCGCACAGCGCACTGTCGCTGGGGCTGGTGGTGGTCAGTCTGATGTCTAACGTCCGCGTCGATCTGATGGCGTACCTGTTCGGCGATCTGCTGGCAGTGACGCCGCAGGATTTGATTGCCATCGCCATTGGCGTAGTGATTGTGATTGGTATCCTGCTCTGGCAGTGGCGACCGCTGCTGGCGATGACCATCAGTCCGGATCTGGCGTTTGTCGATGGCGTGAAGCTGCAGCGCGTGAAGTTGCTGTTGATGCTGGTCACCGCTCTGACTATCGGCGTGGCGATGAAGTTCGTCGGCGCGCTGATCATCACTTCCCTGCTGATTATCCCGGCCGCCACCGCCCGCCGTTTTGCCCGCACGCCGGAGCAGATGGCCGCCGTGGCAGTGGGCGTGGGCATGCTGGCCGTTACCGGCGGGTTAACCTTCTCGGCCTTCTACGACACCCCGGCCGGGCCGTCGGTGGTGCTGTGCGCCGCCGTGCTGTTTATTCTCAGCATGACAAAAAAAGCCGCCAGCTGAAAATGAAAAAGCCCGGTCGCGCTGCTGACCGGGCCTCATAATGAACGACACATCCGTCGCGAACTAGGGCATTTCCGGCGGCGTGATCCCGAAATGATTCCAGGCGCGCACCGTCGCCATTCTTCCCCGTGGCGTACGCTGCAGAAAACCCTGCTGAATTAAGTAGGGCTCCAGCACATCTTCAATGGTTTCCCGCTCTTCGCCGATCGCGGCGGCGAGGTTATCCAGCCCCACCGGCCCACCAAAGAATTTATCTATCACCGCCAGCAGTAGTTTACGGTCCATATAGTCGAACCCTTCCGCATCGACATTCAGCATATCCAGCGCCTGGGCAGCAATGTCGGCAGAGATGCTGCCGTCGTGGCGCACTTCCGCGAAGTCGCGCACCCGGCGCAGCAGACGGTTGGCAATACGCGGCGTGCCGCGTGAACGACGGGCCACTTCCAGCGCGCCTTCGTCGCTCATCTCCAGCCCCATATGGCGGGCGCTGCGGCTGACGATATGCTGCAGATCGGGTATTTGATAGAACTCCAGACGCTGCACGATGCCAAAGCGGTCGCGCAGCGGCGAGGTCAATGAACCGGCCCGGGTGGTGGCGCCGATCAGGGTAAACGGCGGCAGATCGATTTTGATGGAGCGCGCCGCCGGACCTTCGCCAATCATAATATCCAGCTGATAGTCTTCCATCGCCGGGTAGAGCACCTCTTCCACCACCGGCGAGAGGCGATGGATCTCATCGATAAACAGCACGTCGTGCGGTTCGAGGTTGGTGAGCATCGCGGCGAGATCGCCCGCTTTCTCCAGCACCGGGCCGGAGGTGGTGCGCAGATTCACCCCCATCTCATTGGCGACAATGTTCGCCAGGGTGGTTTTCCCCAACCCAGGCGGGCCAAAAATCAGCAGGTGATCGAGGGCGTCGCCGCGCAGTTTCGCCGCCTGGATAAAGATCTCCATCTGGGAGCGCACCTGCGGCTGGCCGACATACTCTGCCAGCAATTTTGGGCGGATGGCGCGGTCAACGGCCTCTTCTGCGCCGCTGCTGTCTGCCGATACCAGCCGGTCTGCTTCAATCATCCCTTACCTCACAACGCGGCGCGCAGCGCTTCGCGGATTAGCGTTTCACTGTTGGCGTCCGGACGGGCAATCTTGCTTACCATCCGGCTGGCCTCCTGCGGTTTATAGCCCAGCGCGACCAGCGCGGCAACCGCTTCCTGTTCGGCATCATCTGCCGTCGGGCCTGCCGGCGAGGTCAGCACCAGATCGGCCGCCGGAGTGAACAGGTCGCCGTGCAGCCCTTTGAAGCGGTCTTTCATCTCGACGATCAGGCGTTCTGCGGTTTTTTTGCCAATCCCCGGCAGCTTCACCAGCGAGGCGACTTCTTCCCGCTCAACGGCATTGACGAACTGCTGCGCCGACATGCCGGAGAGGATCGCCAGCGCCAGCTTTGGCCCCACGCCGTTGGTTTTAATCAGCTCTTTAAACAGCGTACGTTCCTGTTTGTTGTTAAAACCATACAGCAGCTGGGCATCTTCACGCACCACAAAGTGGGTAAAGACTATCGCCTCCTGACCGGCCTCCGGCAGCTCATAGAAGCAGGTCATTGGCATATGCACTTCATAGCCGACGCCCGCCGTTTCCAGCAACACCAGCGGGGGTTGTTTTTCGAGAATGATGCCTCTGAGTCTGCCTATCACGTGGGGCTCCTGCGTTATGGTCTAAGTATCTGGCGGTATCATAAAAAAAGGCTGGATAGATATCCAGCCTGATTTGCGATTATCGTAAGCGCCCTCGCGCCAGATTGAGCCGGGTCTCGCTGACCTGAGCAACATTCTGGCTGATATGGCAATGGGTGATGGCAATCGCCAGCGCATCCGCCGCATCCGCTTGCGGATTGGCAGGCAGTTTGAGCAAGGTGCGCACCATGTGCTGAACCTGGCTCTTTTCGGCGCTGCCGATCCCGACAACGGTCTGCTTGACCTGACGGGCGGCGTATTCAAACACCGGCAGCGACTGATTGGTCGCTGCAACGATCGCCACTCCGCGCGCCTGCCCGAGCTTTAACGCCGAATCGGCGTTCTTCGCCATAAAGACCTGCTCAATGGCGAAATAGTCGGGCTGGAACTGGGTGATGATCTCCGTCACCCCAGCGTAAATCAGCTTCAGCCGCGACGGCAGATCGTCCACTTTGGTGCGGATGCATCCGCTGCCAAGGTAGCTCAACTGCCGCCCAACCTGGCGGATCACGCCATAACCGGTGACGCGCGACCCCGGGTCAATGCCGAGAATAATAGCCATCACGCGCCTCCGGTTAACCGTGGATGCGACTGCATCACAGGGTGGCTGCGACCTCGTCGGAGATCTCGCCGTTATGGTACACTTCCTGCACGTCGTCGCAGTCTTCGAGCATATCGATCAGACGCAGCAGCTTCGGCGCCGTCTCGGCATCCATATCCGCTTTGGTGGAGGGGATCATCGAGACTTCGGCAGCGTCGGCTTTCAGGCCAGCGGCTTCCAGCGCGTCGCGCACGGCGCCCATCTCTTCCCACGCGGTGTAGACGTCGATGGCGCCGTCGTCATAGGTCACCACGTCTTCTGCGCCAGCTTCCAGCGCCGCTTCCATAATGGTGTCTTCATCGCCTTTCTCGAAGGAGATGACGCCTTTCTTGCTGAACAGGTAGGACACGGAGCCGTCGGTACCGAGGTTACCACCGGTTTTGGTGAAAGCGTGACGCACTTCCGCAACGGTACGGTTACGGTTGTCGGACAGACATTCCACCATTACCGCGGTACCGCCAGGGCCATAGCCTTCGTAAATGATGGTTTCCATGTTCGCGTCTTCATCACCGCCGACGCCGCGCGCGATGGCGCGGTTCAGGGTGTCGCGCGTCATGTTGTTTGACAGCGCTTTATCAACGGCCGCACGCAGGCGCGGGTTGGAAGCCGGATCGCCGCCGCCCAGACGCGCCGCAGTCACCAGCTCGCGAATGATTTTCGTAAAGATTTTACCGCGTTTAGCATCCTGTGCCGCTTTGCGGTGTTTGGTGTTGGCCCATTTACTATGACCTGCCATAAAAAACTCTCCAAAAAGCGCGCCCTTTCAGGCGGCGTTAATTACAAATTCTTCAATCGCCTGCCGGTTGCTCCACGACTTGGTCAGCGCAGCGGCTTCCGTCGCGCTGACCCAGCGGTAGGCCAGATGTTCGGTGAAGGTAATCTCCCGCTCATGAGGCAGCGCAAGACAGAACCAGAATTCTGTATTGCGCTCTACACCCGGCGCATAGCGATGACGCAAATGAGAAAATATCTCGAACTCCACCGTGCGCTGACAGTCAATTAAGGTCAGTTGCTCGCAGGCAACATCAATGGCGACCTCTTCCTTTACTTCACGCGCGGCGGCCTGCAGCGCGGTCTCTCCTGCTTCCAGGCTGCCGGTCACCGACTGCCAGAACGCGGGATCGTCACGCCGCTGTAACATCAGCACCCGTTTCGTATCTTCGGCGTAAATCACCACCAGCACCGAAACGGGCAGCTTAAATGACATATTACTTGTTCTCCAGAGACGCTTTCGCCTCTTTCTCCACAACCTGAATACCCAGTTCACCGAGCGCAGCCGGATTGGCGAAGCTTGGCGCTTCGGTCATCAGACAGGCCGCGGCGGTGGTTTTCGGGAAGGCGATAACGTCGCGGATGTTATCGGTACCGGTCAGCAGCATGGTCAGACGGTCAAGACCGAACGCCAGACCCGCGTGCGGCGGCGTACCGTATTTCAGCGCATCCAGCAGGAAGCCGAATTTTTCACGCTGCTCTTGTTCATTAATGCCCAGAATACCAAATACGGTCTGCTGCATGTCGCCACGGTGAATACGAACAGAACCGCCGCCGACTTCATAACCGTTAATGACCATATCATAGGCGTTCGCTACGGCCTCTTCCGGCGCAGCTTTCAGCTCGTTCGCGGTCATATCTTTTGGCGAAGTGAACGGATGGTGCATCGCCGTCAGGCCGCCTTCGCCGTCGTCTTCGAACATCGGGAAGTCGATCACCCACAGCGGCGCCCATTTGCTCTCGTCAGTCAGGCTCAGGTCTTTACCGAGCTTCAGACGCAGCGCGCCCAGCGCGTCCGCCACCACTTTCTTGTTGTCGGCGCCGAAGAAGATCATATCGCCGTCCTGCGCGCCGGTGCGTTCGAGGATCGCTTCCACGATCTCAGCGGTCAGGAATTTCGCCACCGGGCTGTTGATCCCGTCCATGCCTTTCGCACGCTCGGTCACTTTAATATAGGCCAGTCCCTTCGCGCCGTAGATCTTCACAAAGTTGCCGTATTCGTCAATCAGCTTGCGGGTCAGAGAGGCACCGCCCGGGACGCGCAGCGCCGCCACGCGCCCTTTCGGATCGTTGGCCGGGCCGGCAAAGACCGCGAATTCCACGGACTTCAGCAGGTCGGCGACGTCCACCAGCTCCATCGGGTTACGCAGATCCGGTTTATCGGAGCCATAACGACGTTCGGCTTCGGCGAAGGTCATGATCGGGAAATCACCCAGGTCGACGCCTTTAATTTCCAGCCACAGCTGACGCACCATTGCTTCCATGATCTCACGCACCTGCGGCGCGGTCATAAAGGAGGTTTCCACGTCGATCTGGGTAAATTCAGGCTGACGGTCGGCACGCAGGTCTTCATCGCGGAAACATTTAACGATCTGATAATAGCGATCGAACCCGGACATCATCAGCAGCTGTTTGAACAGCTGCGGGGACTGCGGCAGCGCGTAGAATTTGCCTTTATGCACGCGGGAAGGCACGAGGTAATCGCGAGCGCCTTCCGGGGTGGCTTTGGTCAGCATCGGAGTTTCGATGTCGAGGAAGCCATGGTCGTCCATAAAGCGGCGCACAAAGCTGGTGATTTTCGCGCGGGTTTTCAGACGCTGCGCCATTTCCGGACGACGCAGGTCGAGGTAGCGGTATTTCAGACGCGCTTCTTCGGTGTTGACGTGATTGGAGTCCAGCGGCAGCGATTCTGAGCGGTTAATGATCGTCAGATCGGAGGCCAGCACTTCGATGGCGCCGGTGGCCATGTCCGCGTTGATGTTTTTCTCTTCACGCGCGCGGACGGTGCCAGTGACCTGAATGCAGAACTCATTACGCAGTTCAGAGGCTAATTTCAACGCATCCGCACGATCCGGGTCGAAAAACACCTGAACGATGCCTTCGCGGTCGCGCATATCGATAAAAATGAGGCTACCGAGATCGCGACGGCGGTTGACCCAACCACACAGAGTCACCTGCTGCCCAACGTGGGACTGTCGAAGCTGTCCGCAATATTCTGTACGCATGAGATATCCCTTAACTTAGCCGTCGGCGGATTGTCGTCTGCCCTGCAGGCGACGAGGTCGCAGCTTTAGCTGATGTCACAACTGAATGAAAAAAGGCGGCTATTATACTGGAAATTCTGTCGTTCGATAAGTCCGACGCACGATGTACGCTGCTTTGCTGCGCGCTTAACGTCTACACTCACATAAATTAACAATATTTGTTACCCTTTTGCTGAAGCCGCGCAGGTATTGTAGCCGCCTGACAACAGAAGAAGATACGGGGATACCATGTTAGAACTCAATGCAAAAAAAACGGCGCTGGTGGTGATCGATCTGCAGGAAGGTATTCTGCCTTTCGCCGGCGGACCACATCGGGCTGACGAGGTGGTGGCGCGTGCCGCTCGCCTGGCAGACAAGTGTCGACAACAGGGTTCACCGGTCATCATGGTCCGCGTCGGCTGGTCGTCCGATTTCGCCGAAGCGCTGAAACAGCCTGTCGACGCTCAGGCCGGGGCGCATACGCTGCCTGAACACTGGTGGACCTACCCGGCCACGCTGGGTAAGCAGGAGAGCGATATCGAAGTGACCAAACGCCAGTGGGGCGCGTTCTATGGCACCGACCTTGAGCTTCAGCTGCGCCGCCGCGGTATCGACACCATTATTCTCTGCGGTATCTCCACCAACATCGGCGTCGAATCCACCGCCCGCAACGCCTGGGAGCTGGGTTTTAACCTGGTCATCGCCGAAGATGCCTGCAGCGCCGCCTCCGCCGAGCAGCATCAGGGCAGCATGACGCATATTTTCCCGCGCATCGGTCGGGTGCGCAGCACCGAGGAGATCCTCGCCGCGCTATGATTTATATTGGGCTTCCCCAGTGGTCGCACCCGAAATGGGTGCGCCTTGGCATCACCAGCCTTGAAGAGTACGCCCGCCACTTTAACTGCGTGGAGGGCAACACTACCCTGTATGCGCTGCCGAAGCCGGAGATAGTCACCCGCTGGTATGAACAAACCCATGATGACTTCCGCTTCTGCTTTAAATTCCCGGCCACCATCTCGCACCAGGCCGCCCTGCGTCATTGCGACGATTTAAGCAGTGAATTTTTTGACCGCCTGGCGCCGCTGGCCTCGCGCATCGGCCAGTATTGGCTGCAGCTGCCGGCGACCTTCGGTCCTCGCGATCTCCCCGCGCTATGGCATTTTCTCGACGGGCTGCCGAAGGATTTCACCTATGGCGTCGAAGTTCGTCACCCCGAGTTCTTCGCCAAAGGCGAAGCGGAACAGCAGCTCAACCGCGGGCTGCACCAGCGCAACGTCAACCGCGTGATCCTCGACAGCCGCCCGGTCCACAGCGCCGCGGCCACCAGTCCGGCGATGATCGACGCGCAACAAAAGAAACCGAAGGTGCCGGTGCATGCAGTGATGACCGCCCGGCAGCCAATGGTGCGCTTTATTGGCGGCGACGATATGGTCCATAATCGGGAACTGTTTCGCGTCTGGCTGCAGACGCTGCCGAAATGGCATCAGTCGGGGACGCCGTGGCTGTTCCTCCATACCCCCGACATTGCTTACGCGCCGGCGCTGGTGGATACCCTGTGGGGCGATCTGCGCGCTGCCCTGCCGGCGCTAGGAAATGCGCCGTCGATTCCGCAGCAATCTTCTCTTTTCTGATATCCTGCTATCATATCCGGAGCCATCTGCCAGAGTTAAAGGGAGTTTTCGTATGGTCAGCGCGCTGTATGCCGTTTTAGGTGCGTTATTGTTAGTGAAGTTCTCATTTGACGTGGTGCGTTTGCGCACCCAATACCATGTAGGCTACGGTGACGGCGGCTTTAGCGAGCTTCAGGTCGCCATCCGCGTTCACGGTAATGCCGTCGAATATGTGCCGATTGGCCTCATTTTGCTGTTATTTATGGAGATGAACGGCGCCCAGACCTGGATGGTGCACGTTTGCGGCATTTTATTGATTGTCGGGCGACTGATGCACTCCTGGGGTTTTCATCACCGCGTCTACCACTGGCGCCGCTCCGGCATGAGCGCCACCTGGTGCGCGTTGTTGCTGATGGTGCTGGCCAACCTCTGGTATATGCCCTGGGAGTTGGTTTTCTCCCTCCGTTAGCGCACAATACGCCGTTTTCGTTTTTTCGGGTTTAACGTTATGTCTCACCGCGATACGCTTTTTTCCGCGCCGATTGCCAGCCTCGGCGACTGGACCTTTGATGAACGGGTTGCTGAAGTCTTCCCGGATATGATCCAGCGCTCTGTGCCCGGCTATTCCAATATCATCTCGATGATCGGCATGCTGGCCGAGCGCTTCGTTCAGCCCAACACCCAGGTTTACGATCTTGGCTGTTCGCTGGGCGCCGCCACCCTCTCTGTGCGCCGCAATATTAGTCATCCGGGCTGTCGCATTATCGCCATCGACAACTCTCCCGCGATGGTAGAGCGCTGCCGTCGCCATATTGACGCCTATAAAGCGCCGACGCCGGTCGAGGTCATTGAAGGGGATATCCGCGATGTGGCCATTGAAAACGCCTCGCTGGTGATCCTGAACTTTACCATTCAGTTCCTTGAGCCGGGCGATCGCCAGGCGATCCTCAATAAAGTCTATCAGGGGCTTAATCCGGGCGGCGCGCTGGTGCTCTCGGAGAAATTCAGCTTCGAAGACGCCCACGTCGGCGAGCTGCTGTTCAATATGCATCATGACTTTAAACGCGCTAACGGCTACAGCGAGCTGGAGATCAGCCAGAAACGCAGCATGCTGGAAAACGTGATGCTGACGGACTCCGTGGAAACCCATAAAGCTCGCCTGCGTCAGGCTGGGTTTGAACATGCCGAACTGTGGTTCCAGTGCTTTAACTTTGGCTCGCTGGTGGCAGTAAAATCCGGGGAGCAGGCATGATCGACTTCAGTAACTTCTATCAGCTGATCGCCAAAAGCCCGCTGTCTCACTGGCTGGAAACCTTGCCAGCTCAGGTAGCCGCCTGGCAGCGCGAGGCCCTGCACGGCAAGTTTCGCGAATGGGAGCGCGCCGTTGAGTTTCTTCCGGAATTAACGCCGTGGCGTCTGGATCTCCTGCACAGCGTCACCGCCGAGAGCGAAACGCCGCTCAGCGAAGGTCATCAGCTGCGGGTAGAAAACCTGCTTAAAAACCTGATGCCGTGGCGCAAAGGGCCTTATTCGCTGTACGGCATTAATATCGATACCGAATGGCGTTCCGACTGGAAATGGGAGCGCGTCCTGCCGCACCTGTCCGATCTTACCGGGCGGACTATCCTCGACGTGGGCTGCGGCAGCGGCTATCACATGTGGCGAATGATCGGCGCCGGCGCGCATCTGGCGGTCGGCATCGATCCCACCCAGCTGTTCCTGTGCCAGTTTGAAGCGGTGCGTAAGCTGCTCGGCAACGACCAGCGGGCGCATCTCCTGCCGCTGGGCATCGAGCAGCTGCCGGCGCTGGAGGCCTTCGACACCGTGTTCTCGATGGGCGTGCTCTACCACCGCCGCTCGCCGCTGGACCATCTGTGGCAGCTGAAAGATCAGCTGGCGCCGGGAGGCGAGCTGGTGCTGGAGACGCTGGTGGTCGAAGGGGATGAAAATACGGTGCTGGTTCCGGGCGACCGCTATGCGCAGATGCGCAACGTCTATTTTATTCCCTCGGCGGCGGCCCTGAAAATGTGGCTGGAGAAGTGCGGGTTTATCGATGTGCGCATCGTCGATGCCTGCGTCACCTCGACCGATGAGCAGCGGCGCACCGAATGGATGACCAGTGAATCGCTGGCCGATTTCCTCGACCCGCAGGATCAGCGCAAAACCGTGGAGGGGTATCCGGCTCCGCTGCGCGCGGTGATTATCGCCACCAAACCGGAAACGCAGCAGTCGCTGGCAAAAAAAGCGAGATAAAAAAAGGCCCCTGTTTAATGGGCAGGGGCCTGGTACGGGCAATCATCATATTGGGCGACATGATGTGCAGCAAAAAACCGTTTAACTTCTCCAGGCGGAGATAATCCCTTTCATCTCCGCCACCGCTTCGCCATTGACGGCGTAGCGCCTGTATTCGTCCGCATCGGGATCGGCTGACATCGAAACGCCTGGATGACGAAAGCGCATGTCCGATGGCAACCACTGGCCTGCAGAGCTATGAACCTCTTTCACCCCCGCCTGCAGCAACAGCGGCAGGTTCGCGGCGCGCACTCCCGCACCGGCCATAATGATTGGAGTATCCCCTGCGGCAATAAGTTCCGTAATTAATGAAATACCTTTCTCCGCCGAGGATTGCTGACCGGAAGTCAGGATACGTTTAACCCCCAGCTCACCCAGCGTCTTCCAGGCCTGACGCGGGTCGGCACACAGATCGAACGCGCGATGAAAGGTCACCGCCAGCGGCCCGGCCGCGGCCATTATTTTTTTCATCCGCGGGATATCGACCTGGCCATCGGCATTCAGTACGCCGGTCACCAGCCCGGGAAAACCGAGCTCCCGCACCATGCGGATATCGCTAAGCATCGCGGCGAACTCCTCTTCGGTGTAGCAGAAATCGCCGCCGCGCGGGCGAACGATCGGATGCACCGGGAGGGTAATCGCCTCGCGGACCGAGACCAGCACCCCATAAGAGGGTGTTAATCCCCCTTCCTGCGGCGCGGCGCAGAGTTCAATACGATCGGCGCCGCAGCGCTCAGCCTCCCGAGCGCACGCCATGCTGTAGCAACACACTTCCAGTACCGCCATTCCTCTCTCCCTGATCCAGACAACCTTTGCAGCATGTCATGATTTCACGCGGCAGACGCCGCGCGGCTTCACACTGTTACGTATCAGCTTGCTCGCTGGCGACGATTTGTTCAATCGACCACGGATGAAATTTCACCGTCACGCTGCCGTCGGTCACCGCCAGGGTGGGATTCGGCAGACGCTCATGCTGCCCTTTCGGCGAGCTGGTTTTGACGACGATCCCCGGCTGGCTGAGTCCATCATCGGCCAGCAGCGCCAGCGCGCGGGCATTTAAGGTTGCCGGATCGCCAGGCAGGACAATTTCAATATGCTCCCAGCCTTCATGGGGATAACGCTTTTCACCCGGCCACGGCAGCTCAATGATATGGAAGCGCCAGTGCGCCACGCAGACCGGCTCCGCCAGCTTGAACAGGCAAATGGGCCGGCCGTTAATCATATTCTCCGACAGCAGGGTTCCGCACTGTTCCAGACCGCGGCGCCAGCGTTCCGCAGTGGTATTCTGATGACAGCGCAGGGAGATATGGTCGGCGTCGAGCCCGGCGATCTCCAGTCCCAGTCGCGCAGTGAAGCGCTGAAGCGCATCGGAAAATCGCGGGAGATCCGCCGTAATATCGGCCAGTTGTTCAATTTGCTGCCAGTTTGCCATGGGTTTGCTCGTCAATGATGCTCGTCAGTAATGAAAAGGTAATTTACCGTGTTTCGGTCTGCGGACCAACCGCCGCCCTGCTGATGGGCAACTGAACGGCGATGGATTGCGCACGCCGCCGCGCCGCGCGCAATGCTGACGGACGGGGACAAATGCAGTATACTCCCGCCCTAATTTGTCCACATTATGGCGCTGCCTCCCTCGGGGGCAGGCGCATTACACGTAAGGTATTCCGGTGAATATTCAGGCTCTTCTCTCAGAAAAAGTCAGCCAGGCCCTGATCGCGGCAGGCGCGCCTGCCGATTGCGAACCTCAGGTCCGCCAGTCAGCAAAAGTTCAGTTCGGTGACTATCAGGCCAACGGCGTGATGGCTGTCGCCAAAAAACTGGGCATGGCGCCGCGACAACTTGCAGAGCAGGTACTGTCTCATCTTGACCTCAACGGCATTGCCAACAAGGTTGAAATCGCCGGGCCGGGCTTTATCAATATTTTCCTCGATCCTGCTTTTCTGGCGGACAACGTCAACCGCGCGCTGCAGTCTGAGCGCCTGGGCGTCACGAAACCGCAGGCGCAGACTATCGTCGTCGACTACTCGGCACCCAACGTAGCGAAAGAGATGCACGTTGGCCATCTGCGTTCGACCATCATTGGCGATGCTTCAGTCCGTACCCTGGAGTTCCTGGGTCATAAGGTGATCCGCGCCAACCACGTCGGCGACTGGGGCACCCAGTTCGGTATGCTGATCGCGTATCTGGAAAAACAGCAGCAGGAAAACGCCGGTGAGATGGCCCTGGCCGACCTCGAAGGTTTCTATCGCGAAGCGAAAAAGCACTACGATGAAGACGAAGCCTTTGCCGAGCGCGCACGTAGCTACGTGGTTAAACTGCAGGGCGGCGATCAGTACTTCCTGCAGATGTGGCGTAAGCTGGTCGACATCACCATGTCGCAAAACCAGATCACCTACGATCGCCTGAATGTGACGCTGACCCGCGATGACGTAATGGGTGAGAGCCTGTACAACCCGATGCTGCCGGGGATCGTCGCCGATCTGAAAGCCAAAGGGCTGGCCGTCGAGAGCGAAGGCGCCACCGTGGTGTTCCTTGATGAGTACAAAAACAAGGAAGGCGAACCGATGGGCGTCATCATCCAGAAAAAAGATGGCGGCTACCTTTACACCACCACCGATATCGCCTGCGCGAAGTATCGCTATGAAACGCTGCACGCCGACCGCGTGCTCTATTACATCGATTCTCGTCAGCACCAGCACCTGATGCAGGCGTGGACCATCGTGCGTAAAGCAGGCTACGTGCCGGACTCTGTGCCGCTGGAGCACCATATGTTCGGTATGATGCTGGGGAAAGACGGCAAGCCGTTTAAAACCCGCGCCGGCGGTACCGTGAAGCTGGCCGATCTGCTGGACGAAGCGCTGGAGCGCGCCCGTCGCCTGGTAGCGGAGAAGAACCCGGACATGTCGGCTGACGAGCTGGAAAATCTGGCGAAAGTGGTCGGTATCGGCGCGGTGAAATATGCCGATCTGTCGAAAAACCGCACCACCGATTACGTTTTTGACTGGGATAATATGCTGGCGTTCGAAGGCAACACCGCGCCGTATATGCAGTATGCCTATACCCGCGTGCTCTCCGTGTTCCGCAAAGCCGGCATCGACGAAAACGCGATGATCGATGCGCCGGTGGTCATCGCCGAAGATCGCGAAGCCCAGCTGGCCGCGCGCCTGCTGCAGTTTGAAGAGACCCTCTCCGTGGTCGCTCGCGAAGGGACGCCGCACGTGATGTGCGCCTACCTGTACGATCTGGCGGGGCTATTCTCCGGCTTCTACGAGCATTGCCCGATCCTCAGCGCGGAAAGCGAAGAGACCCGCAACAGCCGCCTGAAGCTGGCGCTGTTGACGGCGAAAACCCTCAAGCTGGGTCTCGATACCCTGGGTATCGAAACCGTAGAGCGTATGTAACAAACAACCCGGCGAAAGCCGGGTTAGTTTTATTCGGCGCCCCGTCAGCGGGGCCCCCTGCTCAGAAATATTTACGCAGATACTCGGTCAGACAAAGGATCGCCATCGCCTGGCCATAGGGCATCGAGGTAAGCGGGATCTGGCGATAAAAATCGAGGTCTGACCCCATTCCGGTGCCAAACGAGGTCTGCAGCAGCTCCCCCTGCGGCGAAATATTGTGCACAATCCCGCGAATCGCTTTTTCAGCCACTCCGGCATAGTGCTGCCCGACGTAACGCTTGCGCACCGCTTTGAGAATGCCGTAGGCAAAGCCGGCGGTCGCCGAGGCCTCAGGATAAGAGTGCGGATCGTCCAGCAGGGTATGCCACAGGCCGCTGTCGTCCTGGCATTTTGCTAAGGCGGCAATCTGTGCGTCGAGTACCGTCATCAGATAACGCCGTACCGCGTTCCCCTCGGGGAGATCCACCAGCTCCAGAAAATCCGGGATCACCATGGTGAGCCAGCTGTTGCCCCGCGCCCAGCGCGCCCGGGCAAAGTTGTGCCGTCCCTCATAGTTCCAGCCGTGAAACCACAGCCCGGTCTCCCGGTCCATCAGGTTCTGCACATGGAGCAGGAACTGGTAGGTCGCCTCCTCCACATACTGTGGGCGGTGAAGCAGCTTGCCAATTTTGGCTAACGGCAACACGGTCATCATCAGCGTGTCATCCCACATTTGCTGATGGTTCTCCTCCGCCAGAGTCATGTGCTGCATGCCGCCCTGTTCGGTGCGCGGCATCTCGTACATCGCCCACTCCGCCCAGCTCTCCAGCCACGGCAGATACGCCATCCGGCCAGTCTCTTCAAAGCGGTATGCCAGGGTCAGGAACGGGGCCATCGTATTGACGTTTTTGGTCGTTGCTCCCTCGGCGAAGCGGTCGGCAAACCAGCGGTCGATGATATCGCGCATCTCGATATCGCCGGTTTGCTGATAATACTGATAGATGCCGTACAGCCCAACCCCGTGGGTCCACTCCCAGCCGGCCCAGCCTTTGGTATCGATCACGCGCCCGTCATCGAGGCGCAGTAAAAATTGCCCGCTCTCATCCTTAATGTTCACCAGGTTTTGCGTCACGTTGCGGATCAGAGCCTGCAGTTCGCTGCGGGCGATAAAACGCTCAGGCTGACACAGTAATGGGCTATGTTTGACCGGCCAAACTTTCATGTTGTTAACCTCGGGTGTATGTCGAATTTAAAGCACCGCCCTGGGTGAGCCCCGGGGCAGCAGGTTTATGACGATTCAGATAGCCAATATTGTTATTGCCCCACAGGCAGTCGTAAGGCATCCCCGCCAGCATCTCGACCACCGCGCGGTGTTCTGCAATGGTCTGTTCCGGCTGGGCACAGCCGAGATCGCGCATTCTGAGGGTTTCACTGCGCAGGATGCTGTGGGTGTGCAGGTTGAGCTTGAAGCGTAGCGAGACGAGGAAGCCGCAGGCTAACACCACCAGGGTGCCGACGCTGAGGATCAGTAAAATGGTATGGCTCACGCCTGGCGGTTGTATTTTTTGCCCGGAGACAAACCCTGACAGCTGCATGATGATACCCACCAGCATGACCGCCCCCGCCTGCGAGGCTTTGCGGGTCAGCGTCATGATGCCGGCAAAAATTCCTTCGCGGCGCTGGCCGGTGATCGCCTCGTCGACGTCGGCAATATAGGTGTAGGTATTCCACGGTACGTAGTTAATCCCGCCGCGTCCCAGTCCGGCGACAGCAGAGATGAGCAGCAGTAAGGAATAGACGTCGCTCAGTCCGGCGTAATAGAGCAGCGCATACGAGAGCGAGCTCAGGCCAAACAGGACCACCACCATGCGGTAGGACGGCGCCGGGCCAAAGCGAATGCACAACGGGATCATGGCGATCACCGCAATAAACTGGAAGATGGCCATCGTCCCGAGCAGATTCGAGGCGACAGAGGCTTCCTGCATCAGGACAAAGACCACGTAGTAGGTAAACACGGCATTGAAGACGTCCTGGGCGATATAGCCCCCCAGATACATGCCGAGGTGCTGGCGGAAAATTTTTATCCGCAGCGTGGAGCTTAGCTCAATCACCAGGCGATTGAGGCTCTGAGCGAGGGTTAAGTTTTGTTTTTCCGCTTCCGCCCGCAGCGCCGCCTCTGACCACGCCTCACGCGGCCGTTCCCACGTGAAGCACCAGACGAAGGTCAGCATCACCGCACACAGGACCGAGAACACCAGACTGGCATAAAAGAATGAGCTGGCATTGTCTTTCCCGAGCCAGGTGAGGAGGATCCCCGGCAGAAAGGAGGCTAAAATCGCCGACATTTGCGCCATCGAGATGCGCGCGCCAGAAAATTTGGTTTTCTGTTTAAAGTCATCAGTCATCTCTGGCACCAGCGTTTCGTAGGGCACCAGAATCATGGTGTAAACCATATCAAACAGCAGATAGGTGACGAGGTAGTACCAGAAGCCCATCTCGCCGACCCACATCGCTGAATAGCTGAATACGCACGGAATGCCGAGCAGAATAAAGAATTTTCTGCGGCCGAAGCGCTTTCCGAGCCAGGTGGTGCCGAAGTTATCGGTGAGAAAGCCCATCAGCGGGCTCACCACCGCATCCAGCACGCGGGCAGCAGCAAAAATAAGCGTGGCCTCAATCGGGGTCAGTCCGCAGAAGGTCGTGTAAAAGTAGAGTAGCCATGCGGCAGTTAGCGCTGTCGTGCCGGCGCCGAGAAAATCGCCCGCGCCGTAGGCCAGGTAGTTAGCCAGTCCAATTTTTCGTGTTTTCATCGCCGTGATCCTGTGTCTTTTATTAAAAGAACGCCGACAATCGTTCCGGATTTGCCACCGGAAGGGAGTGGGTACCTGGCTACACTAAAAGCAGTGAAACGACGTTACCTTTGTGTTTTTGCCACGGAACAACCGCCGGTGGCAAAATGACAAAGAGACGATGTCTCTACTTCACTCATTTATAAAACAGCATTTCTTTTAAATAAAAAGCCAGGTTCATTTATGTGATCTTGTGAGGAAAACACGGACTGGCGAAGAGCGTCGCAAATCACGGGAGCAACCCTTGCGCCGCTGGGGAAACAGGAGTAAAGAAAGAAGGGTTATTCCGCGTATCTCAAGGAGGCCAGATGCCTTATTCACATCTGCTGGTTGCCGTCGCGCCAACGCCGGAGAGTCAGATATTAATTAAAAAAGCGGTGTCGATTGCCCGCCCCGTTAACGCGAAAGTGAGCTTTATCACCTTCGCCACGGATCCGGAAATGTATAACCAGTTCGCCGCACCGATGATGGAAAATCTGCGTGAGCTGATGCAGGAAGAAACGCGGGAGTTTCTCAATGAGCTGGCTCGTCAGGCGGACTACCCGATAGAAAAAATGACCATCGCCTGCGGCGAACTGGGTCACCATGTCAAAGACTTTTGCCAGTCGCACAAGGTTGATCTGGTGATCTGCGGCAATCACAACCACTCGCTTTTCTCGCGCGCCACCTGCTCGGCGAAAAATATCGTCGGCAGTAGCGGCGTCGATGTTCTGCTGGTTTCCCTTGAAAAGGGCTAACGCCGGTTAGCCCTTTTCCTGAACTAGGCCAGTTTAGGGAAGGTGGCTATCTTCCCCCGCAGGCGGCTCTCCTCGCTGCGCGGCGAAATATGCTGCAGATCGTCGACAAAACGCGCCTGCCAGTTATGAATATCATTCTCTCTGATCACGTCCAGCATCGCGGAATGACGGGCGATACGTTCCGGCAGCGGCATGCTGAGAGCACGATCCAGCGCGGTGGCAACCTCATCGCGATCGTAAGGGTTGACGATCAGCGCGCTGGTCAGCTCCTGCGCCGCCCCGGCAAACTGCGACAGGACCAGCACCCCGGGGTTATCCGGATCCTGCGCTGCGACGTATTCTTTCGCCACCAGGTTCATGCCATCACGCAGCGGCGTCACCAGCCCGACGTCAGAGTAGCGGAAGACCTTCATCAGCAGCTTACGGTCAAAATGCTGGTTCAGGTAGTAGAGCGGGGTCCAGCCAAGCTGGCCAAACTGGCCATTGATGCGTCCGGCTGCAGTTTCCAGCTGGTGACGAATATCCTGATAGGCCTGTACATCGCCACGGGAAGTGGGCGCGATCTGGGTATAACGGATCTTGCCATGATGTTGAGGGTACTTCTCAAGCAGCGTCTCATAGGCGAGGAATCGCTCCGGCAACCCTTTCGAGTAGTCAAGCCGCTCCACGGAGAAGATATTCTTCACATTTTTCAGCTCATTCTTCAGCTGAGCCAGCTTCGGCGGCAGCGGGCCTTTGGCGTTGCGCGTAATTTCGTCCGGATCGATCCCAATCGGATAAACCTCGGTACTGAACGCCTTACCCCATGCCTGATAGCGTTTGTCCCCGAGATCGGAGAGTCGGGTCTGCATGGCAATGCTGTCAAGAAAGGCGGTTCTGTCGCTTTCGGTCTGGAAGCCCAGCAGATCGTAATCGCACAGTTGCTCCAGCAGCTCGGCATGCGGCGGTAGCGCGTTAAAAATCTCCGGCGTCGGGAATGGAATATGCAAAAAGAAGCCGATCCGGTTGTTCACTCCGCGCTTACGCAGTTCACTGGCGAAAGGCAGCAGATGGTAATCATGGATCCACAGCGTATCGTCTGGCTCGATCAGCGGCAGAAGCTTGTCGGCCAGCATCGCGTTGACCCGCAGATATCCCTCCCAGGCTTCGCGCTGGAAGCTGACCAGGTCAAGACGATAGTGGAAGGCCGGCCACAGCACGGCGTTGGAAAACTGGTTGTAATATTCATCATGGTCCCGTTCATTCAGGTTGAACGACGCCCAGGAGATATTTCCGCGGGAGACCTGCTTCAGCGGCTGCTGGTCATCGCCAATTTCGCCGCTCCAGCCAAACCACAGACCCCCCGCCGCTTTCAGTGCCCCCAGGATGCCGACGGCCAGACCGCCAGCGCTCGATTTTTTATCGTCCGGTAAGGCGATACGGTTAGAGACTACGACTAAACGACTCATGGTCATCCCTCCTTTCGGTTTGCGCGTCATACGCCAGATGTTGCAACCACGTCCTTACAGCGGCGGCATCCGCCAACCGCCAGTGCGCCTGAGTTTCCCCGGCGCCGACTTTTACCGACATTCCCTGCAGTTGATTAACCACGCTAAATCCCGCCTCATCGGTCAAATCATCGCCGACAAAAACCGGTTCGCGGCCGGCAAACGGCGCCTCCTGCATGAAGGCGCTGATCGCCTCCCCTTTGTTCACTCCGCGGGGTTTAATCTCCACCACACATTTACCCAGCTGCAGTGCCAGCAGCGGGTAGCGCTGAACGATGCGCTGAGCCAGCTCCAGTACTGCGCTCTGCTGCTGCGGAGCCTGGCGGTAGTGCAGCGCGAAGGCCATCTCCTTACTCTCCAGCTCGCAGCCGGAGAGCCCCTGCAGCGCCGAGGTCAGCTCAGTCGCGATTTCATCGCGCAGCGCCGACGGCAGAGAAACGATATAGGTTTTACCATTGATATCACGGCGTTCTGCCCCGTGAACGCCGGCCAGCGGTAGCCGCCAGGGATGGGTTAGCGCGTCAAGTTCAGCCATTGAGCGCCCTGAAATCAATGCCACCGCCCCACCCTGCTGCTGGGCCAGCGCGTTGAGCGCCTGCAACGTGTTGTCGGGTATCACCACCTGATCGGGGTGCGGTTGGATATCGGCAAGAGTACCGTCGAGGTCAAAGAAAAAAGCGTAGTTTCCGGTTAGCGCAGGCGGTACAGATATCTGGTTATCCACCCTGTTTCCTCCTTATCATGGCCAGCCGAAGCTGGTTGTTAATTATATGTTAGCCATGTAAGTATAGACAGTGTGACCAACCTCGCCATTTTTGATAGTTACCGCCAGCGAAACGGGCGCTGGCGGTAATTACTCTGTAGACTTAAAAGTTATGCCTGAAATCAGGCCGCGCGTTTGGCTTTTTGTTTGTAGCGGTCAAAAATCACCGCCGCCAGCAGGATCACACCGCGCACGACGTATTGTGAGAAAGGCGAGATGTTCAGCAGGTTCATCGCGTTCTCCACGGTCCCGAGGATCAGGATCCCGGCGACCACGTAGGAGATCTTGCCGATCCCGCCCTTCAGCGATACCCCACCCAGCACGCAGGCTGAAATAACAATCAGCTCATAGCCAATCGAGGTCATCGGCTGGCCGCTGGTCATCCGCGACGCCAGAATGATCCCCGCGGCGGCCGATACCAGACCGGAGAGCACAAAGATAATAATCTTGGTGCGCACCACCGGGACCCCGGCCAGACGCGCCGCCTCTTCATTGCCGCCAATAGCCAGCGTATTACGGCCAAAGGTGGTTTTGTTTAGTAATAATCCGAAAACCACCAGGCAGGCGACCGTCAGCCAGATTGGCGCCGGCAGACCAAACCAGTTGGCGTAGCCGAGAGTGAAGAAGCGCTCATCTTCGATCCCCACCGCTTTCCCGTCGGAGATAATGTAGGCCAGGCCCCGGACGATTTGCATCGTCGCGAGGGTGGTGATCAGGGCGTTAATCTTCAGGCGCGCAATGACAAAGCCGTTGACCAGACCACTGACCGCGCCCAGCAGCAGGCCGGCGGCAATCCCCAGCCACAGGCTTTCGCTCAGGTTAATCACCACTGCGGTAGTGACCCCGGCACAGGCGATAACCGACGCCACCGACAGGTCAAAATCGCCGGAGGCCAGGCAGAAGAGCATGCCGCAGGCCACCATTCCGGACATCGAGATCGCCAGCCCCAGCCCCTTCATATTGACGAATGAGGCAAAGTTGGGCACAAAAATTACGCAGCCGATAAACAGCACAGCAAACACCACCAGCATGCCAAACTGATCCCAAATGCGGGCAAAGCTAAAGGCAGAGCGGGTAGCGCCAGACGTAGTCACAGATGACATCATTTACTCCTTACTCAGGCGACAGCCTGACTCACTTTTGGCATCGCAAGGCTTAACGCCTGCTGTTCATTGGCTTCTTCATGCAGCAGTTCGCCGGCGATTTGCCCCTCGCGCATCACCACGATGCGGTCAGCGACGCCCAGCACTTCCGGCAGGTCGCTGGAGGCAAACACCACGGCAACACCTGAGGCGGCGAGGCCATATATCACGTTGTAAATTTCATGTTTGGCGCCGACGTCGATGCCGCGGGTGGGCTCATCGAGCAGGATCACCTTCATCTCTTCCGACAGCCAGCGGCCAAGGATCGCTTTCTGCTGGTTGCCGCCCGACAGGTTCATGATCAGCTGTTCCGGGCCAGGCGTTTTAATGTTCAGCGACTGGATATGCTGATCGGCATTGTCTGCCTCCCAGGCGTTGTTGATCAGGCAGCCAGCGTGAATATGCTTGCGCCGGGCGCTGATATTGATATTGTCGCGTACGGAGTGAACCGGAATAATCCCCTCCGCTTTGCGATCTTCCGGGCACAGCATCATCCCGGCCTGGATGGCCTGGGCCGGTTTACGAATGTCCACGGGCTGGCCATCGATATACACCTGACCGCCGGTGATCCGGGTGCCGCCAAATAAGCCTTTCATCAGTTCGCTGCGCCCGGCGCCCACCAGCCCGAACAGGCCGACGATTTCGCCACTGCGTACCGAGAGGCTGATCGGCGTACGCACGCCCGGTGCTTTGACCTCCTCCAGACGCAGCCGCTCTTCGCCATAGGGGCGAGGTTTCCAGCCGTATATATCGCCCAGATTGCGCCCTACCATCGCCTGAACCAGGGCGTCATGACTGACGCTCGGCATATCGTCAAAAGTGCAGACATAGCGGCCATCCTTAAAGACGGTGATGGCATCGCTGAGGGCAAAAATTTCTTCCATCCGGTGCGAAACATAGATGATGACTCGCCCCTCCTCCCGCAGTTCGCGGATAACGCGAAACAGATTGTCGATCTCCCGGGCGGAGAGCGAACTGGTCGGTTCATCGAAAGCGATGATCTTGGCATTGCGCGCCAGCGCTTTGGCAATCTCCACCATCTGCCACTGGCCTATAGAGAGATACTTCAGCGGCGTCTCCGGATCGATATCCAGCCCCAGATGTTCCAGCTGCAGGCGGGCCTCATAGTTGAGCAACGATCGGTTGACGATACCGCCTCTGTGCGGTAGCTGGCCAAGATAGATATTTTCGGCGACGGTCATCTCCGGGATCAGATGCAGCTCCTGGTAGATAATCGCCACGCCGGCGTTCAGCGCCTCCATGGTATTGCTGAACGCCATCTGCTGGCCGCCGATCTGCAGGTGGCCAGCGGTCGGAATATAGTTGCCGCTGAGAATTTTCAGCAGCGTCGATTTGCCTGCGCCATTTTCACCCATCAGCGCGTGGATCTGTCCGGGGTAGCAGTCAAAACTGATATCGGACAAAGCCTTTACGCCAGGGAACGTCATGGTGATGCCGCGAAATGAGAGATAAGGGGTAGACTGTTGCATAACGACTCCGCTCTTCAGCACTCAGCCCCCGCCGCGGCGGGGGCCAGTTCAACCAGGCTGTTACAGCCCTTTTTTCGCCAGCTCTTCTTTGAAGTTATCGCGGGTAATCAGCACCACATCGGTCACCGCCGTGAACTTCGGCGGCTCAACGCCCTTAGTGACCCAGTTGTAGAGCATTTCGCTGGTTTTATAGCCATGAATATCCGGGCTTGGCAGCAGGGAACCATAGAAGCCGGTCGGTTGCGCCTTCGACAGTTCGTTGACCGCATCCACACCGTTGATGCCGATGCCAATCACATCCGGTGCTTTAAAGCCCTGGCCTTCAGTGGCACGCACGCCGCCGAGCACGGTGTTGTCGTTCATCCCCACGATCAGCCAGTGTTTCACCTGCGGGTGCTGGACCAGCATGGAGTTACCGGCGTCAAACGCCCCCGGGATATCGTTAGATTTTGTCGGCACGCGGTAGATTTGCGCGTCCGGGAAGCCGGCTGCCTTCAGGGCATCGATGGAGCCGGTGGTGCGACGACGGGCGGTGTCCAGCTCATCGGCGGTGATAGCCATCACCGCGGTGTCTTTAACATCCCAGCCGCGTTTTTGCATCTCTTTATAGAGTTCCTGCCCCTGGCGGGCGCCGATTTCGCTGGCCGCCATCATCACCAGCGGTACGCTCTCCATCGGTTTGCCTTTCGCATTGACGAACTGGTCATCGACGGTAATGACCTTCATGTCATAGCCGCGCGCTTTGGCGACAATCGCCGACCCGAGCTTGGGATCGGGGGTACAGATGACAAAGCCCTTCGCGCCGCTGGCTGCCAGGCTGTCGATTGCGTTGAGGGTTTTCTCACCATCCGGAACCGCAATTTTAATGACGTCAAACCCTAAATCTTTTCCTGCTTTATCAGCAAATTTCCACTCAGTCTGGAACCATGGCTCTTCCGGCTGCTTCACCAGAAAACCCAGTTTCAAATTTTCCGCCATAGCTGATTGTGACATAACCGCAGCGAGACCAATGGCCGCCAGCGCTTTAGTAAATTTGTGCATGGTAAACTCCAGCTTTAATTCGCTTTCATGTAGGGAAAAATCGGAATTAACAATTTTATCGGCATCAAAACAAGGCATTAGAAAAATCGCATTCCCCACTGCCGTTGTTAGAGTAGTAATACCCGGAAATTATTTCTCCATACGAGAGCATTATCACATCGCGGAATTACAGTAATTGCGTACATACATTTAGCAAAAAATGACATAAAAAATGACACAATTGTCATACAATTTTACCGGGCTATAGCAGGATCATCTATACCACCAGCAGACTTATCCTTGTGATGTCAGAGGATGTTTAACAGAGGGTTACAGCGCTGTTATCCCCGGCGATTGCCAGCCTCGTAAAGGGCGTTTGCCTCTGTACCTCCTCAGTGACAACAGCCCCGCATCGCCGGGCGACCGGGACCGCTTAATATCGCGAAAAAACGGATCTTTTCCGTAATTAATACCGAATTGAAAAAATATTCCGCTTCAAATAAAAGCCTGCAACAAAAAATAAAAATAATGATCATTAGCCAGAAACATTACGCTTGAAATAACTTATTCCGCTCTGTTCTACGACAAATTTCGTAGTCAAATACCTATAACTTATCACTAACGCGATGCCAGCAAGCCCCGGCCAACGGCGCATGATTTCAGTCCAGATACCCTCTAAAAATAATGGTGTAACAAAACGTAAATTACCGCGATTGAGAGTTTTCTTAATTCCGTTGAGCGAGTATTCTTAAATCGTCGGCAAATGGAAAAAATACCCGACTCATACGGAATGTGTAGAGTTTTATTATTCTGCAACAGTGCCGCGTGTCACTATTTTATCTTGTGGTTATCCGCAGGATCTGTCGACACGCATCAGTAACCCCTTCCCGGTTAATAAGGATATTTTTTTATGGCAGTTCCAGGAATGGCACAAAAGCTAAACACCCAGATGAATCTTGAGTTTCACGCCTCTAACGTTTACCTGAACTTAAGCGAGTGGTGTGCCCGGCATCGCTTCGACGGCGCCGCGACATTTTTGCGCACCCGCGCGCAAAGCAGCATTACCCTCACCATGCGCGTATTTGACTATCTGAAAAAAGCCGGCAGCTGGCCGATAGTGAATCCCGACCGCGCCTGTAATCCCGAATGCACCTCGCTGGAAGATCTGTTTACCCAAACCCTGAACGATTACCAACAGCGAAGCAGTATGCTGAGCGGTCTTGCCGAAGAAGCCAGGGCACAAAGCGACGACAACACCTGGCGATTTCTGACGCTGCTGGCGGAAGAGCAGCAACAGGATGGTCTGCTGTTGCAAAGCGTGCTTGAGGAAATCCGCAATGCCGATAAAGCTGGTCTCGGAATGGAGCAGACCGATCGGCGTCTGATGGCATTGGTCGGAGAACCACGGAAGCCGCATTAGTCAGCCATTTTCGCTCTGTCAGGGGGAGCGTGCCCACGCTGCCCCGTCTCTCGCTTTAAATCAGTTATGTCAATTTTTCCACCTCATTTATTCCCCAATAGAATAAAAAAGTTTTAACGCGATCGCATTCCCTCGTCACCGTTACCCCTTCTCAGGGATTAGTGAGCGCGGTCACTTTTTATCAAGCCACAAAGAAATATAAAAACAGTGTTTCAAAAATATAAAACACGAGGTTTATTTTTTATGGCTAGATACACGGCTTCAGCCCCTGAAGGGCTGCAGGGAAGACCGATCTTGTTACGCCATCAGTTAGCTTACGGCGGTGGTAATCTGTTGGGGAGTGGCGCGCTGGCGATAAGCGGCGCCTGGCTGCTCTATTTTTATACGACTTTTTGCGGCCTGACGCTGATCGAGGCCTCATTTATCTTCTCCGTCGCCAGCATCATCGATGCTATCAGCAACCCGCTGATGGGCTATCTCACCGATAACTTTGGCAAAACGCGCTTAGGCAAGCGCTTTGGCCGCCGGCGTTTCTTTCTGCTGATCGGCATCCCCTTGATGATGTTCTACCCGCTGCTGTGGGTGGAAGGCCTGAGTTTCTGGTACTACCTCTGCACCTATGTGGTGTTTGAGATCATCTACACCTCTATCATGGTGCCTTATGAAACGCTGGCGACAGAGATGACCGATGATTTCTCGCTGCGCTCAAAACTGACCGGCTATAAAGCCATTTTCGGCAAGCTAGCCAACTTCCTTGCGGCGTTTATTCCCGGACAGTTCATTCTGCTGTATGGCAAAGATTCTGCCACCCCTTTCTTCCTCACCGGTCTGACCTACGGCGTTATCCTCATCGTCGCGATTTCCTGCCTGTGGCTTTGCAGCTGGGAACGAAAGCGCGAGGAAGAGATAGAAACCAGCGCCAGTAAAGGGCTGCTGAGCACCCTGCTGTCGCTGGCAAAAGACATGCGTTCCACCTTTTATCTGCGCGTATTCCGCAAACATCTTGGTATGTACCTGTGCGGGTTTGGCGCTGAATGGCTGTTTGCCTCCATCTTTACCTATTTCGTGATATTCGTTCTTCAGCACGACCCGGCGATGGTCGCCGGACTGAATAGCCTGAACTCGATTCTGCAGCTGATCTCTACGGCGCTGTTTATCGGCCTGTGCGTGAAAAAGGGCTTCAGCAAACCCTATATCCTGGCGCTGGGGATCGTGATTTTCGCGGTCCTGCTGTATACCTCGCTGTGGTTCTTCCATCTGCCGTCAGGCCTGGCGACGGTGCTGATGTTTGGCATTACCGTGCTGTTCGGCCTGGGTACCGGCGGGGTTTACTACATTCCCTGGACCGTTTACACCTTCCTGGCCGATGTCGATGAGATCTACACCGGACGCCGTCGGGAAGGGATCTATGCCGGCGCCATGACCTTCTCAGGGAAAATTCTGCGCTCGATTGTGGTGTTCTCGATGGGGGCGATCCTGAGCTTCTACGGTTTCCAGTCAAAAGCGCACAGCCAACCGGAAAGCGCGGTGACCGCTATCGCGGTGGTATTCTGCGTCGGGGTGATCGCGTTAGCGTTGGCCGCCATCGTCTTCAGCAAGCAGATGAAGCTGGATCGTAAAGCTCATCTGGTGGTGCTGCAGGAAGTCGCGCGGATCAAAGCGGGCGGAAAAATCAGCGATATCGCGCCGGATGTACGAGTTATCGTGGAGGATCTGGTCGGTCATCGCTACGAAGAGTGTTGGGGCAACAGCAAATTGTTCAAAGATGCTGCCCCTGCGCCTGCGCAGACTGTCGTTTCCCATTAAAGAAGAAGGCCCCGCCGGTAAACGGCGAGGCCTGTTATTAATGCGTCTCTTCCTGCGGGGTAAACTTCAGCTCAATCAATGCGATCGCTTTTTGCACCGCGCGAAGGGTCACCGGATCGGCAGAGGCCGGATGGCTGGCGAAGTCGATAGCTTTCAGCTGAGTAGTCATTTTTTCACGCACTTCCACGGGCGCAATGACGTCAATGACATCGAGGATCTGTTTGATAACCAGCTGGCAAGCAACCACATCGGAAACCAGCTCATCGTGTTCGGTAAGATGTTGAGACATTAATTACTCCTTTTTTCAGGAGCGTAATAGTACCCTAAATTTTCACAGATAAAAAAACCTGCCGTCGCAGGTTTTTTTATCTACCCTACTGGCGGCGGAACTTCTCCTGCCGCTTTGCTCAGGCTCACATTCTTGATGGCAGTGACAACATGAATACCGCGATCTCTTCCAGAGACGAACGTGCTTTTTCAGCGCCTGCGCTGCTGGTGGCCGGTGCTTTTTTTATGGAGTTTCTCGACGGGACGGTGATCGCCACCGCGCTGCCCGATATGGCGAAAGATTTTGGCGTCACCGCGGTCGAGCTGAATATCGGCATCAGCGCCTATCTGATCACCCTCGCGGTACTGATCCCGGCCAGCGGTTGGATCGCCGATCGCTTCGGCGCCCGCGCTATTTTTACCCTCGCCCTGGCGATCTTTACCCTTGCCTCGGTCTTCTGCGGCCTCTCCACCGAGGTGCATACTTTTGTCGCCATGCGTATCCTGCAGGGGATCGGAGGCGCGCTGATGGTCCCTGTCGGTCGCCTGGCGGTACTGCGAACCACGCCGAAACACCTGCTGATCAAAGCCATCGCTACCCTCACCTGGCCGGCGCTGGTGGCCCCCATTATCGGCCCGCCTTTGGGCGGCTTTATCACCCGCTACGCCAGCTGGCACTGGATCTTCTTTATCAATGTCCCGCTGGGCCTCGCAGCCATCATCCTTGCGCTGCGCATTATCCCTGATATTCGCGAAACGGAACGGCGCTCCTTCGATCTCACCGGCTTTATCACCACCGCAGTCGCGATGGTCAGTCTGGTCACCGCGATGGAACGGCTCGGCGATCGCCAGCCGCAGATCTGGCCGACGCTGGCTCTCGCCGTGCTTGGCTTCGGCTGTCTGACATATGCTATACGCCACTTCCGCCGGGCGACGGCGCCCATGGTTCGTCTCGACGCCCTGCAGGTGCCAACGTTCCGGGTGACGATGTATGGCGGCTCGCTGTTCCGCTCCTCCATCAGCGCGGTCCCCTTTCTGCTGCCGCTGCTGTTTCAGGTAGGGTTCGGCATGGATCCCTTCCACTCCGGCCTGCTGGTGCTGGCGGTGTTTGTCGGCAATTTGACCATCAAACCCGCCACCACGCCGCTGATCCGCTGGCTGGGCTTTCGCCGACTGCTGTTGATCAACGGTGCACTGAACGTCTGTTCACTGCTGGCCTGTGCGCTGCTCACGCCGCAGACGCCGGTCTGGGCCATCATGTTAATCCTTTATCTCGGCGGGGTATTTCGCTCGATCCAGTTTACGGGCGTAAGCACGCTGGCCTTTGCCGATGTCCCCGCCGCGCAGATGAGTGATGCCAATACGCTGTTCAGTACCGCGTCGCAGCTGGCGGTGGGGCTGGGGATCACGCTCGGGGCGATTGGCATTCGCCTGGGCGAGCAGGTCGGCGACTGGCTGCACCTTTCCACGCTACCGGGGATCAGCTTTCGTCTGTCGTTTGTCTTTATCGCGGTGATCTGTCTGGTAGGGATGATCGACAGCCTGCATCTGGCCAAAACGGCCGGCAGCAGCGTGTCGGAGAAGAAGAAATAATGATGGAAGGGCCAGCGGCGCTGGCCCTGATGACGGTTAACCGACGATCTGGCGAACGAAGGCTTCGATGGCTTTATCCTGACAGTTTTCGAAGAAGCACTGCTGGAAGCGTGGGCCGGATACCGCGGTTTTCACCAGCTCCGGATCGATGGCGCGCAGGGTGTCGAGATAGTTTTCTTTTACCACTGCCGCTTTAACCTGGTTGAGGATCCCGGCATTTCGTACCTGCGGCTCTTTGCGCTCCGGCGGATAGCCTTCGCCGTTGCGGCCGGTAAACGCTTTTTCAAAGATAAAGCGTACATTCAGCTCCGCGCCCCAGCCGAAACCTTTGGCAAACGGCAGCGACAGCGCATTACCATTGTTGATCTGAGCAAACAGGAACGCGTCCGCCGGATCGATACAGTAGCCGCAGACCACGCCCGGGTGAATATTCAGCGACATCAGCGCCCCCTGACCGGTACCGCAGCCGGTGACCACGAAGTCGACCGCTTTCGAATTCAGCAGGATGCTGGCCATGATCCCGAGGTGAATGTAGGTCAGATGATGATCGTGCTCATCGCTCATGCCGACGTTGAACACCGGGAATCCTTTTTCGTCAGCAACGGCGCTAAGCTCCTTAAGGATGATGGCGCTTTTGTTCGCCTGGCTGTTCTCCATCATCAGTGCAATCTTCATGGTTTACTCTCCTGAATGCTGTGCGGGCCTGCCCGCAGAATGTCATTGGCGTTGACTGCACTCTACTACCTGGAAAACAAACTTTCAAATTTTATGAAAAGTTGTTTTAAAAATTACGCAGCGCTTCACACTTTCGCCCTCTCCGCCAGTCCAGTCGCCAGGTCCCCGCCCCCAGCCATGCCCCCCTCACCTCGCGCGCTCTACCTCGCAGCCCGTTGGCCGGTCATACCATTTTCCACCACAATTAATAATAAATTAAAACCATTCTCATTTATTATTAAATTGCCAATGCGTGTTATTCCCATTAGCATTTTAAATAAAACATTTTTAAATTTACTTTTTGCAAATAATTAAATAACAAATTATAGTGGCAGCCGATAACATCTATTTTTTAATTCCAGGAGCGCGACAATGCTGAAAACGGAAATGATCGACAAACTGAATGAACAGATGAATCTTGAACTTTATTCTTCTCTTCTTTATCAGCAGATGAGCGCCTGGTGCAGTTACCACAGTTTTGAAGGGGCTGCGGCCTTCCTGCGTCGCCATGCCCAGGAAGAGATGACCCATATGCAGCGCCTGTTCGACTACCTGACCGACACCGGTAGCCTGCCGCGCATCAACGCGATCGCCTCCCCGTTTGCCGAATATGCCTCACTGGACGAGCTGTTCCGCCAGACCTATGAGCACGAGCAGCTGATCACGCAAAAAATTAATGAACTGGCGCACGCCGCCATGACCAGTCAGGATTACCCGACCTTTAATTTCCTGCAGTGGTATGTCTCTGAACAGCACGAAGAAGAGAAATTATTTAAATCGGTGATTGATAAACTGACCCTCGTTGGAAAAAGTGGCGAAGGTCTGTACTTTATCGATAAAGAACTGGCGACCCTCGACACACAGAATTAATCTTCCGCGCCGCGCCCCCCCCGTGTCGCGGCCATTTTAATGCCGGCAAATCTTATTTTCTGCGGTAGTAAAACCTTCCTCTCTGGCAATAAATTTGCCTTTTTTCTCTAAAAACGCCACCAGCTCTGCGGCGCTTAGATTCTCTGCTGAACAGGTGTGAAACCGCGCCTCTTCGCCAAAGCGGCGGCGAATGGCGGCCTCCAGCGAGGCGACCGTCCAGGACTCACCCGAGGCGAGCATTATCTGTAAAACTTCATGACCATGAATAGAAGACATAACCCCTCCTGAAAACCACCAGCTTAGGCCAGCCATGCCATCGGCGCCTTGCGCCAGCGCAGGCTTTCGCCCCCTTAAATGCGTAAAGATAAAATTACAGAACTTGTAACCCTCATTTGACGAACGCTGTAATATCCCCTACTCTGCGCGGCATAATTTATTGTTATTAGCTGTAGGGATAGCGAAAAGCGTGAAAAACCGCACTCTGGGCAGTATTTTAATCGTAGCTGGCACCACTATCGGTGCAGGAATGTTGGCGATGCCCTTGGCCGCCGCCGGCGTCGGGTTTGCCGTCACGCTGGGTTTACTTTTCACCTTGTGGGCGTTGATGTGCTATACCGCCCTGTTGCTGCTGGAAGTCTACCAGCACGTGCCTGCTGACATGGGGCTTGGTTCCCTGGCCGCACGCTATCTGGGCCGTTACGGGCAGTGGGTAACCGGGTTCTGCATGCTGTTTCTGCTGTATGCCCTCACGGCGGCCTATATCAGTGGCGCCGGTGAATTGCTCGCCTCCAGCCTCAACCAGTGGCTGGACTGGCAGCTGCCGCCGGCGGCCGGCGTACTGTTATTTACGGCGCTGGGCGGGGCGGTGGTGTGCATCGGTACCTCGCTGGTCGACTTATTCAATCGCTTCCTGTTCAGCGCCAAAATCATCTTTCTGGTGATTATGCTGGCGCTACTGATGCCGCATATTCATCAGGTCAATCTGTTGACGCTGCCGGTTGAGCAAGGCCTGGCCCTGTCCGCCATTCCGGTGATCTTTACCTCCTTTGGTTTTCACGGCAGTGTGCCGAGCATCGTCAGCTATCTTGGCGGCGATATCCGTAAACTGCGCCGGGTATTTATTATCGGCAGCTTTATTCCGCTGGTGGCTTATATTTTCTGGCAGCTGGCGACGCTGGGGAGTATCAACCCTCCCGCTTTTACCGCGCTGCTGGCCAAAAACGCCGGTCTGAACGGTCTGCTGGAGGCGATCCGCGAAGTGGTGGCGTCGCCGCACGTGGAGCTGGCCGTGCACCTGTTTGCCGACCTCGCGCTGGCGACCTCATTCCTCGGCGTCTCGCTCGGCTTGTTTGATTACCTGGCCGATGTGTTTCAACGCAAAAACAGCGTCAGCGGACGTCTGCAGAGCGGCGCGATCACCTTCCTGCCGCCGGTGGCGTTCGCCCTGTTCTATCCCCGCGGTTTTGTTATGGCCCTGGGCTACGCCGGGGTGGCACTCGCCGTGCTGGCCCTGATGTTGCCTGCCCTGCTGGCAATGAAGAGCCGCCGACAACATCCGCAGGCTGCCTGGCGGGTGGTCGGCGGCGCGCCGGCGCTGTGGCTGGTTCTGCTGTGCGGGATCGGTATTGTGGCGATTCAGTTCAGTATCGTCGCCGGACTGCTGCCTGCGGTGGGATAAAAAAGGGGCCGGCTGGCCCCTGGTTTTATTTTGCTAAGCAGCACTGCTTATACTTTTTTCCGCTCCCGCACGGGCAGGGATCGTTGCGTCCGACCTTCGCCTCATTTCTGACCGGCTGCGGAACCACCACCGGCAGGGGATTCGCCATCCAGTACTGGTAAAGCGCCAGCGCCGCCGGCGTGATACGCTCGATGCTGTCGATAAACTCATCCGCCGTCAGATTATCCAGTGCGGTAAACTGCGCTTCGCTGCCGTGGAGCGCGATAGCGTCCAGCGCCGGCTGAAGTTCAGCGGGCAGCGTCGACCAGTCGCTCAGCGCTACGCCGCGCAGGTAGCCAAAGCACCACTCTTCGACGATCGTCAGCTCCTGACCTTCCGCTTCGCGGGTGCCAAACAGCGGTTCGAACTGATCGGGATAGGACTCCAGCCGTTCAGCGATGTCGCTCATATGCTGCAGCGTCAGATCGACAAAGCGATCGCGCTCGCGGTCGTTGGCCCAGCGCGGCACATTATCCGCCCCGCCCCAGATCGCCACCAGCCACTGAGCTGGTTCGATATCGGTCGGCGCAGAGAGAATAGCCGTCAGCAGGCCATCCAGTTCAGACACATCCAGAATAGCGCCTTCGGTGGCGTATTTCGCCAGCGTCTCGTCCAGCCATTCCAGTTCGTTTTCGTTTAAAGGTCCGGTATTCATTCACAGGCTCGCATGGTAAAAATCGGGCCTACAGTAGCCGAATTGCCGACAGAAAGCCACCAGGCGCGGCAATCCGCCTGCCCATGCCCATCAGGCCAGGCCGTGCAGCGCCGCCGCCACGTCGCGAATGGCCTCCTCCCCTAACGGCAGCAAGGGGCGGGGAAGGCAGTCAGGGTCGCACAGCCCCAGAATGGCCGCCGCGCTGGCGATTACCCGCAGGCTGCCGCCATAACGGTCGAAGCATCGCCAGAGCGGGGCCAGCTGCGCATTCAGCGCCGCAACCCGTGCCGCGTCGCCAGAACGAATCGCCCTTACCAGCGCCCCTGAAAGCTGGGGAAAGAGCCCGCCGCAAACCGAGTACCAGACTTGGCAACCGGCCTGCAATCCCGCCGTCGCCAGGGCATCGCCGCTGGCGCCAAGCGTAACGCGGGCAGGAAGATGACGGCGTAGCGTTGCCACCCGCTCACGCGCCTGCGGCTCAGGCAAGCCGGGAATTTTAATCGAGGCGATGGCCGGCAAGGCGGCGATGCGACCCTGCAGCTCATCCGCCAGCGTGACGTGAGTGGTGCGGGGATTGTCATACAGGCAAACCGGAACCGAGACGTGCCGACAGACCTCTTCGTAGAAGGCAAAGATCTCCTCCGCAGAAAGCGGCTGATAGGACATCATCGGCAGTAATAACGCATCCGCCCCGGCCTGCTGGGCATCCTCCACCAGGCGCAGCACCTCGCTGGTAGCGATGGCGCCGACGCCAACCATCATCGGGATCGACCCAACATGCGCTTTCGCCACCTGCACCACCCGCTTGCGCTGCTCACGATTCAGATACGCGTAGCTGCCGGTCGAGCCTAAGATGCCCAGAGAGTCGACTCCGGTATCGGTAAGACGAGAGAGAATACGGATAAACGCCTTTTCATCAAGATGCTGCTGATGCAGCGGCGTCAGCGGAAATGCGCAAAGCCCTGTGAACATGATGCCTCCGGCAGGCTGGGATAAAAGTCCGGTTGATAGTAGCAAGGAGAGATCGTTTTGTCCTGGGACAAATGAACGATCGCCGCTGAGCGTGATGGATTCATTCGCCTGCGTGCGATGCTCTCCTCCGGGATATTTTCCCTGTCAGTCCAAGCATCAGGATCCGTAGATTCTGGCGAGCGTCTTCAATAACCGCGTCCTCTGTAGCAGCCCGTATTTCCTCGATTGCCAATATCCTGTCTATTTGACATAATCCCACATAATTTGTATGCCTACCTGTTTTAGCAGCAATAAAATAAAGAAAGACTACAGCTTCAATTGGATAAAAAATGAGATATGACATTAAAGAAAAATACCTGAAAATACATCTAATAAAAACAACTTATAAAACGCTACTCGGTCGACCGGCAGATAGCGATGGTCTGAAAAACTACCTCAACGCCATTGCTAATAAGTCACTTGCAGAATCAGCAGAACTTCTTAACTCATCGCTGATGCATAGTGACGAGTTTATTGCTTTCACGAAATCCAGAATGTCATCTGATAAATTCAGTTACACACCACAAGCGTTAACAGAGAGAGCTCCTGATGATTCAATGCACGTCAAACATATTGTCTCCCTGGGCAGCCATTGTTTAACTTCATGGACATTGAAAAAATTCAACCTGAAAAAGATATCACTGCCTTTTGACTGGCTATTTTCCTGTCCGGCGATGATTATCGACTGCCTGAGGGATGATTTTACCTCATTTTTAGATAAAAATGAGTACAGCTCATTACGTCGCCAGTCGCGAGAACCCGGAGCACACCACAATAAATACAAAGAAAAATATCGTCTGAATGATATATTCACGCATCGCGACCCAAATACTCCTGCTGATTATGAGTATTACGTCCGCGCGGTTAAAAGATTCAGAAACATATTAAAAAGCAAAGAAGGGAAGCTTTTTGTGATTTGCTGTAGAGAGGAAATAGATATAGCAAAGCAACTCCCTGAATTAGTCACTGAACTTTCTCACCACACGACTAATTTCTATCTGTTGGCTTTTGCCTTGCAGAAACCCGCCTATCTTCAACTGGAGCGTATATCTTCGGGTGAAAATTATTCACTATATAGTTTGACACCTGAGTCTGAAGAAAGATTTACCGGAAAATTCTCCTCGCTTACGGATGAGATGGTAATTATATCGAAAGTCCTTTCGTTCAACCTCGAACTCTAGAGACGGTTTCACCTCCGGCCTCTGGCACGCAGAGTATCGATTTGCCTCCCCCTGCCGGTTTGGGGGAGCGAAATCATCCCAACGACATTATTCCACGAGGCGCGACGGTTTAGCCGGGTGCGGTTATCCTGGGGGAAGAGCAAGGTGGACAAGAAAACTAGTATGAAGTGATATTATGAAATGGGTGGTTTTGAAACAAAAAAACCACCCGTAGGTGGTTTCACGACACTGCTTATTGCTTTGATTATTCTGCTTTTATCCCAATGGTACCCGGAGTGGGACTTGAACCCACACAGCGCGAACGCCGAGGGATTTTAAATCCCTTGTGTCTACCGATTCCACCATCCGGGCTCGGGATAGAAAGTGGAGGCGCGTTCCGGAGTCGAACCGGACTAGACGGATTTGCAATCCGCTACATAACCGCTTTGCTAACGCGCCTTTAATACTGAAGCACCCGCTACTGCCGATGCTGTTAATCTGGAGCGGGAAACGAGACTCGAACTCGCGACCCCGACCTTGGCAAGGTCGTGCTCTACCAACTGAGCTATTCCCGCATTATCAAGTTATTTGCTAATCACTTGATTTTGTTATCGTCTGGAAGACTGTGCCGCCGTTCGATGCGTTGCATTCTACTTATCTCTCGCGGTGAGTCAACGGTATTTTTCGCAACTTTGCATCGTTTGCTGAAAATAACGGCGAAACGATCACTGATCAAGCAAATCGCCGCGCGCCGCGTTCAGATACTGCAGCATCGACCACAGCGTCAGCACCGCCGCCACGAGGAAAAGCGCGATCCCGGCCCACTCTACCCACGGATAAGGACGCCACAGCATCCATACCAGGGCGGCCATCTGTGCGGTCGTTTTAACTTTGCCAATCCACGAGACCGCCACGCTGCTGCGTTTCCCGAGCTCAGCCATCCATTCGCGCAGTGCCGAAATAATTATTTCACGCGCGATCATGGTCGCCGCCGGCAGCGTGACCCACCAGGTGTGATAGTGCTCGGCAACCAGCACCATGGCGATAGCCACCATGACTTTATCCGCCACCGGGTCCAGGAAGGCGCCAAACCGGGTGCTCTGATTCCAGCGACGAGCCAGAAAACCATCAAACCAGTCGGTCACGGCGGCGACAAAGAAAATTAACGCGCAGGCAAACGGCGCCCAGCTAAAGGGGAGATAAAACGCCAGCACAAAGAACGGGATCAGGATGACGCGAAACAGAGTAAGCAACGTAGGGATATTAAATTGCATAGTGACGGGTAACTATCTGTTGTAAGTAAAAATTAGCCCTATGTTGCTACAGAGCCCCTAATGTTTCAACGAGTAGAAGATCTTTTCTGCCAGACCGTGAGAGATGCCCGGTACTTTAGCAATTTCCTCGACGCTGGCCTGCTGCAGCCCCTGCAGCCCACCCATATACTTCAGCAGCATCTGGCGACGCTTCGGCCCTACTCCCTCGATAGTCTCAAGCGAGCTGGTGCTCTTCACTTTCGCCCGTTTTTTACGATGTCCGGAAATCGCATGATCGTGCGATTCATCGCGGATGTGCTGGATTACGTGCAGAGCGGGCGAATCCGGCGGCAGGCTAAACCCCTCGCCTTCCGGTTCAAAGAATAACGTTTCCAGGCCGGCTTTACGATCGCTGCCTTTCGCCACGCCCAGCAGCAGCGGATGATGTTTATCCCAGGAAACATCCAGTTCGGCAAACACCGCTTTCGCCTGCGCCAGCTGCCCCTTTCCGCCATCTATCAGGATCACATCCGGAATTTTATTTTCATCAATCGCTTTACCATAGCGACGGCGCAGGACCTGATTCATCGCCGCATAGTCATCGCCAGGGGTGATGCCGGTGATATTATAGCGCCGGTACTCCGCACGCAGCGGACCATTGCTGTCAAACACCACGCAGGACGCCACGGTCTGCTCGCCCATGGTGTGGCTGATGTCAAAGCACTCCATTCGCTTCACGGCCGGCAGTTCCAGCACGGTGGCCAGCGCCTGCAGGCGCTGATGAATGGTCGACTGCTGAGCCAATTTAGTGGTTAACGCCGTCTCGGCGTTGGTGCGCGCCAGCTTAAGGTAACGCGCTCTGTCGCCGCGCGGTTTAGTCTGCACATTGATTCGACGTCCCGCCAGCTCCGACAGCGACTCGGCCAGCAGCGTCTTATCACCAAGGCTGAAGTCGAGCAAAATCTCCCCCGGCAGGGTACGCATCTGGCTACCCTGCAGGTAGAACTGACCGACAAAGGTCTCCACGACCTCTCCCAGCTCAGTGCCGCCCGGTACTTTCGGGAAGTAGCTCCGGCTGCCCAGCACTTTGCCCTGGCGGATAAACAGCACATGGACGCAGGCCATTCCGGCCTCAAAGGCGACGCCGATAACGTCAAGATCGTCGCCGGTATTAGAAACAAACTGTTTCTCCGTCACCCGGCGGACCGCCTGAATCTGGTCGCGAATGCGCGCGGCCTCTTCAAACTCCAGACTTTGGCTCGCTTTCTCCATTCTGGCGATGAGCTGGGTCAGGACCTGATCGTCCTTGCCGGCAAGGAACAGCCGTACATACTCAACCTGCTGAGCATACTCTTCTTCGCTGACCAGCCCCGCCACGCACGGCCCCAGACAGCGGCCAATCTGATACTGCAGGCAGGGACGCGAGCGGTTGCGATAGACGCTATTTTCGCACTGGCGAACAGGAAAGATTTTCTGCAGCAGCGCCAGGGTCTCCCGCACGGCATAGCCGTTGGGGAAAGGACCAAAGTACTCGCCTTTCGCATGTTTGGCGCCGCGATGCATCGCCAGACGTGGATGAGTATCACCGCTGAGGAAAATAAAAGGATAAGACTTATCATCGCGCAACAGCACGTTGTAACGCGGCTGGTACAGCTTGATATAGTTGTGCTCCAGCAGCAGCGCTTCCGTCTCGGTGTGAGTGACGGTCACGTCAATCTGCGCAATCAGCGCCACCAGCGCTTCGGTTTTACGCGACGCGAGATTGCTGCGGAAATAGCTGCTGAGCCGCTTTTTCAGATCTTTGGCTTTGCCAACATAGATGACGGTCCCGCCAGCATCATACATCCGATACACACCGGGCTGGCTGGTCACCGTTTTCAGGAAAGCTTTTGCGTCAAAAACATCACTCACTGGCTTGCTAACGACTCCGCATTACACAGGCCATGGCGAATTGCCAGGTGGGTCAGCTCCACATCGCCATGAATGTTTAATTTGCTGAACATTCGGTAGCGATAGCTGTTAACCGTTTTGGGACTCAGATTGAGCTGCTCTGAGATCTCATTCACCTTCTGACCTTTGGTGATCATCAGCATAATCTGCAATTCGCGTTCAGACAAACTGGCAAACGGCGATTCCGTTTTTTCCGGTTCAATCTGACTTAGCGCCATTTGCTGAGCAATATCGGAGGCAATGTAACGTTGTCCGGACGCCACGCAGCGGATCGCATTCACCACTTCCTGCGGTGCAGCACCCTTGCTAAGATAGCCCGCCGCCCCCGCCTGCATGACCTTGGCAGGTAGAGGATTCTCGGTATGCACGGTGAGCATGATCACTTTCGTGCCCGCCACGGAGCGCGCGATTTTGCGCGTGGCTTCAAGACCACCGATCCCGGGCATGTTCATGTCCATCAGGACGACATCTGCGGAATTAGCCCGGCACCACTTCACGGCGTCCTCGCCGCAACAGGCTTCGCCAGCGACTTTAATCCCTTTTATATCTTCCAGAATGCGTCGTATCCCTGCGCGCACCAGTTCGTGGTCATCAACAAGAAGAACGTTGATCAAAGGAATAATCTCCAGAATGAGGGATAACGCTACTGATACTTTATCTCCCACATATTACCGGGTTTTATTGCTAATTTAAAAGGCAAAAAAATGCCCTCACCTCGATTTGCCGCTCATTTATGGCAATGTCTGTGCACACATAGTGGAAAGTCATTGAGAACAGTCAGTTGCCGTCGTCTTATTTTTTAACAATCCTCATACAGAAAGCACAAAAAACACAACAGATTACGTAGCGCATAAATACGCAGCAAAATATGTAACAAATATTAACGTGCTAAATAGATGGAATAAATTAATGGCGGCCTGGCGGCTATTACGTATTATCCGAAGCACTGAATCATTCACAGCTCAGATGAGAGAACAGAAATTAAGCACTCCTTTTTTTCCCGTCGCTTGTGGTATACTGCGCGGCCTTCACATTGGGTAAGGCGCATTAGCGCAGCGAGTAAACGAGGATATCGATGAGCACACCAGATTTTTCCACTGCAGAAAATAATCAAGAACTGGCGCAGGAAGTCTCCTGCCTGAAAGCGATGATAACGCTGATGCTGCAGGCGATGGGCCAGGCGGATGCGGGTCGCGTGATTATTAAAATGGAAAAGCAGATCGCGCAGATGGAAGATGAGGCTCAGGCTGCCGTATTCTCCAGCACCGTTAAGCAAATTAAACAAGCTTACCGCCAGTAATCCTGTACCGGCTGAAAGTATCCCTGACAGCCGGTGTCACGTCTGGCACGCAGAACGACAGGCGCTCTCAGATTAACCCTGTCGCCACCGCGTAACAGGCTATCTGCGTTTTGTTCGGCGCATTGAATTTCCGTTGCATATTCTTCTGGTGGAAATTCACCGTATTTTCCGAAATAGAAAGAATCATCGCCACCTCCGCCGAGGTCTTCCCTTCCGCGGTCCATTTCAGAATTTCCAGTTCACGGCGGCTGAACTTCATCTCCGGCGGCATGACCATCTCATCTTCCAGACGCAGGAGCGCCAACAAGCTTAGCTCCGTCAGCATGCGCAGGCGCATCTCCAGTTCATCATCAGGATAAGAGCCCGGTAAACGGTTATTCGCGGAGACGGAGAGAAAACCCTGCGCATGGTTGGGCAACGTCAGGCACTGGGTCACCCCTTTTTTCAGTCCATGATCGCGGGCGCCGTCCCATAATGCCGCCGCATCGCGAAACAGCCCATCCTCCCATGGCAGATGGCCACGCATAAAATTCTCCGGGCGTAATACCGGATCTATCGCGAAATAATTTTCGGCCTGGTAGTGCGACATCCATGCGCGGGGATAGGTCGACTGGAAGGTGACGCGGGGGCGAGTGAAAGGCACCGGGTGGCGTACACAAAGCGTGTAGTAATCATATTCCAGCGCTTCGGTTTCTCGTTGCAGGAGATTATAAACCTCCTCACCAGCGGCCACGGACTGAAATTGATGCAGCATATCCCGCCGCCAGCTGAAAAAATCATTGTCCCTCATAGCTGTGCAAATAACTCCTGATTGATAATCATTATTATAAATACAGAAAACTAACACATAAATCTTATTTATATGTATAAAATATTGTCGGTGTCGCATTTATTAGTCTGAAGGCTTGCCTTTTTCCCGTTCTCAGCGCAGAACCTCGTGCTCACTTTCCCGTCATTTTCTACACCCTACAAGGGGGGATGGGAAGCGGTGTATACGGCCACAGGGAGAAATAGCACAAAGAGGTGACGAGGAGCGTGGCGCGCCGCAGGGAAGACAGGCTGTACGCGGCGGCCCTCCCCCGGGAAAGCCGCCACGTCAGCGCATGGTTTACTGCATCAGAAATTTTTCGAGGAACTGGCGAGTACGCGGCTGCTGCGGGGAGGCGAACAATGCTTTCGCTTCTCCCTGCTCGACAATGCGTCCTTGATCCATAAAGATGGCCCGATCGGCAACGTCGCGGGCAAAACTCATTTCATGGGTCACGATAACCATGGTGCGTTTCTCCTGCGCCAGCTGGCGGATGGTGTTGAGCACCTCCCCCACCAGCTCAGGATCGAGGGCCGAGGTTGGCTCATCAAACAGGATCACGTCCGGACGCATGGCCAGCGCGCGAGCAATAGCCACCCGTTGCTGCTGACCGCCGGAGAGGCGACGCGGATAGCTATTCTCTTTACCGCTGAGACCCACTTTCGCCAGCAGATCGCGCGCCCGCACAATCGACTCCTGCTTATCTTCACCTTTTACGATGACCGGCCCCTCAATAATGTTCTCCAGCACCGTACGGTGGGGAAACAGATTAAAGTTCTGGAAGACAAAGCCGACATGCTGGCGCAGCTGGCGAATGAGTCCTTTCTGCGGCCCCATGCTGCGACCGGCGTCGATGGTCACATCGCCAACGCGGATGGTGCCGCTCTCCGGTTGCTCCAGCAAGTTGATGCTGCGCAGCAGAGTGGTTTTACCCGAGCCGCTGGGGCCGATAATCGCCACAACTTCCCCTTTCTGTACCTCCAGGTCGATACCGTGGAGCACCGTCTGGCCATGGAATTTCTTCACCAGGCTTTTCACTTCTATCGCACTCATTTCGGATCACGCTCCTGGCGGTTCAGCTGGTTTTCAAAATAGTTCTGCAGCGAGGAGAGGACGGTCGCCATCACCCAGTAGATCAACGAGGCCGCGAGATACATGGTGAAGACCTCAAGGGTTCGCGAGGTGATAAGCTGCGCCTGACGGAACAGCTCTGGCACCTGGATCGTCGCCGCCAGCGAGGTATCTTTGACCAGGCTGATAAAACTGTTGGACAGCGGCGGCAAAGCGACCCGTGCCGCCTGGGGTAAGATGGCCCGGCGCATCGTCTGCCACGGCGTCATGCCGATACTGGCCGCCGCTTCCCATTGCCCTTTGTCGATCGAGGCGATGGCCGCGCGCAGGGTTTCCGCCGCGTAGGCCGCCGTATTGAGCGACAGGCCGATCATCGCCGCCGGAATCGGGTCAAGCTCGATGCCAAACTGCGGCAAGCCGTAGTAGATCATAAACAGCTGGGCGATAAGCGGCGTGCCGCGAAAAATGGAGATATACATGCGCGCCAGCCATTTTACCGGCCAGAGGGGCGACATGCGCATCAGCGCCAGGATAAAGCCCAGCACCAGGCCGAAAAACATCCCGCCAATGCTCAGCTGCAGCGTAAAGACGGCCCCTTTGAGCAGAAAAGGAGCGGAATCGATGACCAGTTGGATACTTTCTTGCATGCTGTCGTTTCTGTATTAAAGGTGAGGATGATAGGCAAACAGCGCCGGCGCCCCGCCGGTATGGACGAACAAAATCGGTCCTTCATCCTTAAAACGCTTCTGCGTAATGCCGTCGATAAGCCCGGCCATCGCTTTGCCGGTATAGACCGGATCGAGCAAAATACCTTCCAGTTGCGCCAGTAGCTTCACGGCGGCCATGCCTTCCTCGTTCGGCGTACCGTAGCCCGGGGCAAAGTAATCATCCCACAGCATGATATCGGCTTTCGCCTGCAGCTCGAGGCTGTTGGCCACGGCCTGCTGCAGCGCCACCACTTTTGGCAGCTGGTCAGCGACGGAGCGCGATACCGTCACGCCAATCAGTTCCGCCTGCGGCATCAGCTGTTCGAGTCCCACAGCCAGCCCGGCATGCGTACCGGCGCTACCGGAAGCCACCACCACCGATGAGATCTCCACCGCGCCTTCACACTGCTGGGCGATTTCCAGCGCGCTTTCCACATAGCCTAACGCCCCGAGCGCATTGGATCCGCCGACCGGGATGACGTAGGGGCGATAGCCCTGCGCCTCGATGCGGGTCGCCAGCTCGTCGAGCTGTTCGGCAGGATTGGTCAGGGCATCGCACATCTCAACCTGGGTATTAAACAGATCCAGCAGCAGGCGGTTGCCATTGCTCAGATAGTTCTCCGCCCCGGTGCCAATGGGGTTTTCCAGTAGCGCCACGCAGTGCAGCCCCAGCTTCGCGGCGACCGCCGCCGTCTGACGCACATGGTTGGATTGGATCGCGCCGGCGGTGATTAAGGTATCTGCCCCTTCCCGCAGCGCATCGGCGGCGAGAAACTCCAGCTTGCGCAGTTTATTGCCTCCCATCGCCAGCGGCGTTGTATCATCGCGTTTGATAAAAATCTCGCGCCCAAGGTGATCGGACAAACGCGGCAGATACTCCAGCGGCGTCGGCGCGCCAATCAATTCCAGACGCGGAAAGCGGGTTAAATTTTGCAGTGACATGGCCCCTCCTGACTCAGTTATGCTTCATTATGCACACAGTTACGCGCTAAATAAAAAAAGGCGCTTCCAGGAGCGCCTTTTTTCACCACTGACCGTTATTTCGTCACGTCAGCGCCAAACCATTTCTCTGACAGCGACTTCAGGGTGCCATCTTTCTGCATATCCGCGATCGCGGCGTCAATCGCTTTCAGCAGATCGTCGTTGCCTTTGCGCAGCGCCACGCCGGCCTCCTGACGGGAGAACGCTTCACCGGTTACCGCCAGCGTATTGTTAGTTTTCTTCACCAGATCCAGCGCGGCCAGACGGTCAACCAGAATGGCGTCAATACGGCCTACACGCAGATCCTGGTATTTAGTCGGGTCATCATCATAGGTGCGAACATCAACGCCCTGGACGTTCTGACGCAGCCACTCTTCATAGTTAGTGCCCAGCCCGACGCCGACTTTCTTGCCTTTCAGATCCGCTGCGGTTTTAATCGCGCCTTCGTTACCTTTCTTCACCAGCGCCTGCACACCGGAGATAGTGTACGGGGTTGAGAAATCGTATTTCTTCTTACGCTCATCGGAGATAGTGACCTGGTTAATCACCACGTCAATGCGTTTGGAGTCCAGCGAGGCCAGCATACCGTCCCATTTGGTCGGTTTGAGATCGGCTTTCACGCCAAGATGTTTCGCCAGCTCGTTGGCAAACTCCACTTCAAATCCGGTCAGCTTGCCGTCATCGCCCTGGAAGCTGAAAGGAGGATAGGTGCCTTCGAGGCCCACGCGCAGGGTACCGCGCTCTTTAACCTGATTGAGCAGGTTTTCCGCTGCAAAAGTTTTCACGCTAACGCCAGCCATCAAAACAACGGCCATCGCGCCCATCAGCGCCTGACGACCCAGAAGTGCTAATTTCATAGATACCCCGAAGGTTAGGATTTTCCTGTAGTGTAAGGCGCTTAACGGCCCGGCACCAACATCGTTACGCTACATCTTATGCCAATTTATTATATATGATCCCGATTAGGGTATAGCGAAAATCAGGGCTTTCCTCTCCCGTTTTGCGGGATATCTCCCATACTGCAAAGGTCAGCCTGTTGACGTCTGGAGCATGGAAGATGAAAAACCCCACTTTGTTGCAATGTTTTCACTGGTACTACCCCGCCGGCGGCGAGCTATGGCGTGAAGTCGAAGCGCTGGCCCCCAGCCTGAATGAAATCGGCATCAATATGGTCTGGTTGCCGCCCGCCTATAAAGGCGCCTCGGGCGGTTATTCCGTCGGCTATGACACCTATGATCTCTTCGACCTTGGTGAGTTTGATCAAAAGGGCTCAGTCGCCACCAAATATGGCGATAAAGCGCAGCTGCTGGCGGCGATGAAGGCTCTGAAAGAGCATGATATCGCCGTGCTGCTGGATGTGGTGGTGAACCACAAAATGGGCGCCGATGAAAAAGAAACCCTGCAGGTGCAGCGCGTCGATGAGCACGATCGCACCCAGATTGCCGAGGAGATCATTGAGTGTGAGGCATGGACTCGCTATACCTTTCCGGTGCGGGCCGGGCAGTATTCGCAATTTGTCTGGGACTACAAATGCTTTAGCGGTATCGACCACATTGAGAATCCGACGGAAGACGGTGTGTTTAAAATCGTCAACGATTACACCGGTGAAGGCTGGAACGAGCAGGTCGACGATGAGCTTGGTAACTTCGACTACCTGATGGGCGCCAACATTGATTTTCGTAATCACGCCGTTACCGAGGAGATCAAATACTGGGCGCGCTGGGTCATGGAGCAGACCGGCTGCGATGGTTTTCGTCTTGACGCCGTGAAGCATATCCCCGCCTGGTTTTACAAAGCGTGGATCGAGCACGTCCAGGAGGTGGCGCCGCAGCCGCTGTTTATTGTCGCGGAATACTGGTCCCATGAGGTGGAAAAGCTCCAGCAGTATATCGACCTGGTCGAGGGCAAGACGATGCTGTTCGATGCCCCGCTGCAGATGAAATTTCATGAAGCCTCACGCCAGGGGCGCGATTATGACATGAGCCAGATATTCAGCGGCACGCTGGTGGAAGCCGACCCTTTTCACGCCGTGACGCTGGTGACAAACCACGATACGCAGCCGCTGCAGGCCCTCGAGGCGCCGGTTGAACCCTGGTTCAAGCCGCTGGCCTATGCGCTGATCCTGCTGCGTGAAAATGGTGTGCCGTCGGTCTTTTATGCCGATCTTTTCGGCGCATCCTATGAAGATACCGGCGGCGATGGACAAACCTACGCCATTGAGATGCCCGTTATCGAACAACTGCATGAACTGATCGACGCCCGTCAGCGCTTTGCCCATGGCGTGCAAACGCTGTGGTTCGATCACCCCAACTGTATTGCCTTCAGCCGTAGCGGCACCGACGAGGATCCCGGCTGCGTGGTGGTGATGTCCAATGGCGATGAGGGAGAAAAAACCCTGACGCTGGGCGAGAACTATGGCAATAAACGCTGGCGGGATTTTCTCGGCAACCGGGAAGAGATTGTCGAAACCGACGCTGAGGGTAGCGCGATCTTTACCTGCAACGGGGGTAGCGTGAGCGTGTGGGTGATGGAAGCCGTGCTGTAGTCAGCTGGCGATGTACCTGGCGGGCCGGAACGGGCCCGCCGGAACCTCAGCGCACGGAAGCCCGCGCGCTGACGGCCCCTGTCGTACGCGCTTTGGCCCACGCCTTTTCGCACTCAGGGGTGAGGCGTTCAACGCGAGTCAACGTCATACGATCGTAGGAGAGGGTATTGCCCTCACGCTCGATTGGATAGATATCCAGGGAAGCGGTAACGTTGTAGATCTGGTTATCGCGGTTCATCAGTTTACCCGGCTGCGCGATCACGCGCTGCCACTGGCGGCAGTCGAAGGTATCCCCTTCTTTAGTGACGATCAGGCTGGCGATCGCGTCAGGGCTCATCATTTCACTCTGCGGCCCTTTCGATTGCCAGTAGCCCTCAAGGCCAGCCGGCGCCGGTGCTTTAACGACGTCATCGTAATGATCAACCTGCACACATCCGGCCAGCGCCACCACCATGCCCGCAAAAACTAACTGTTTCATCATTCATCCCACAAGCCGATAAAAAAGTATTGTGGCATTAAAGCGTTAAGCCTTCCACCCCCGCTCCCGGCGGAAAAACCGGGCAAAACAGGAACGGGCAGCACCGCCTTCATTTGAAATAAGGAAATTCCGAAAATAAAATAATGTTTGGGGCGTAACCATAGCATCTATGGGCACTTTTTGTTTTTAATCCGCTCACACTACCGGTTCTCGACTTTACTTTAAGAGTTTTCCTGGCAAATTATATGCATAGATGCGGAATAGTTTAACGGAACTAATAGGTTCTTTCGTAAACCTACTATTACTGCTCGCAAGGACTGCTTCGCACAATGCGTGTGAAGAGAATATCGTTACGTGTTGATTGAGGATGGGTCATGTCAACGATGATTATGGATTTGTGCAGTTATACCCGGTTAGGCTTAACGGGTTATCTGACCAGTCGGGGAATAAAAAAACAGGAAATCGTTGAGGTCCATTGCGCGACAGATTTGCAAAAACATTGCGCGTCGTGTTGTCCGGCAGTGGTGTTTCTTAATGAAGACTGCTTCGTGCATGATGATGAAAGTAATGGTATTATTCGCCAGATCATTACGCAAAACCCGGCGACGCTGTTTGTTATCTTTATGTCGCTGGCAAACATTCATTTTGACCGCTATTTGCGGGTACGGAAAAACCTGCTGATCAGTTCGAAATCGATAACGCCAAAAGACCTTGATGTTATTCTGGTTAATTATCTAAAATACAAAAACAGTAGCCTGGGGCAATTAAATTTACCGACGTTGTCGCTGAGTAAAACAGAATCAAATATGCTGCAAATGTGGATGGCCGGGCACGGCACGTCACAAATTTCAACGCAAATGAACATCAAAGCGAAGACGGTATCATCGCATAAAGGCAATATTAAAAAGAAAATACAAACGCACAATAAGCAGGTGATTTACCATATCGTTCGGCTGACCGAAAACGTAACTTCAGGTATTCAGGTGAATCTGCGTTGAAACAGACTGGCGGTGGTACCGCCAGTCCCGTTTTATGAGGCTTCTTTTTCGACGAAGATCCCATCCGGATGCCCTATTTCGTTGAAAAACCAGATCCCTAAAGGATAGTCTTCCAGCGAAACCAGATACATCGTCCCTTCACTAAACGACTCAATTGCCAGCACTACCCCCGATCGACGTGGGCCACCGTCGGTCTTCACCGTGACACGATCGTTCACCTGCATATTCACTCTCCTCTATTTTTCAGCCAGTGTAGAACAAAACCACGCAACTCGCAGCGTCGCGGCCCATGACTGGTGTTTTTTTAGACCGACTATACTTAAAGAGGCTTGAGCGACGCTCAGCGAGGGGGTAATGATGAAGAATCGATTGACTGGCCAGGCCGGAAATGACGTTGATGTCAACGTGGATGCGCTACTGGCAGCGATTAATGAGATTAGCGAAAGTGAAATCCATCGCACTCTGGACGACCCACAGCGCGCCAGCATTGATGGCCGCGGGTCACATACCTGGCGCGAACTGGCGGAGGCATTTGAGCTCGACATTCACGATTTCAGCGCCAGTGAAGTTAACCGCTAACGGCAGGCGAAAAAAATCCCGACTCGCAGGAGTCGGGATCAAACTTGCTAATGCAAGAAGCACTTGAAAATTCGTTACACCGGGAAATCCGATGCGTTAAAACATTATCCTCAATTATTTTGCATGACAAGCGATATTCATGACGCAAATTATTGAGAATGTTAGCGCTTTGCTTTGAGCAGGGCTCCAGGGCTGATGCGAGAAGGCTTCGCCGCAAACCGGTTTCATTCGATAGCGCGATCCCCGTCGAACACTTTAAGAAAAATCTCATTTCGCCTGATTCGGGCGAAACGTTTTGCTCACGCTTCGCTGCGAAAACAGACCTGATTGCGGCCGTTCTGCTTTGCCAGATAGAGACGACGATCGGCCACCGACTGTAAGGCTTCAAACTGATACTCCCCCTGCTCTTCGCTGGTACTGACCCCCAGCGAGGCACTGACCCGCAGCGTCACATTGTTATGTAAAAAGACCTCCCGGCCCTGAATTCGCAGGCGTAGCCGCTCTGCTACCGCCACCGCGTCCTGTAGTGTGGTATTCGGCAGCACGACACAAAACTCCTCCCCGCCCACGCGGCCCAGCAAGTCACCCTCACGAACGGTGCTGGCAAGGGTACTGGCCACCGTCGACAGCACTCTGTCACCCGCCTGATGGCCATAGCGATCGTTGATGCGCTTGAAGTGATCCAGATCGAGCTG